>JBJSXZ010000177.1:0-1928 GCA_046086645.1 Candidatus Limnocylindrus sp. | reverse complement strand
CCACTCGTTGCTCGTGTCGACGTTGTTGTCCTTGTCGCGGTTCTGGACCTGCTTCTTGGTTACGCGCCCGTCGCCGTCGTACTCGTACTTCAGCTTGTAGAGGTTGCTCGGGCCCACCTCCTCGATGCGCCGGCGCAGGGCGTCCGAGACGTACGTGGTCGTCTGGCCCCCGGGCTGAGTTACGCTGTCCACGTTCCAATATCCGTCGTAGCCGTAGACCGTCTCCAGATCCAGGCCCGAGGGGTCGACTTCGACCTTCTCCAGCAGGTGGATGTCGTCGCCGGTCGTGAAGTAGGTGTAGGCCGTGACCTTGCCTTCCTCGTCCGTCGCCTGCGTCAGCTGGCCCGATCCGTTGTAGGTGTAGCTGCGGCTGGCCGTCTGGGAGGACGGGCTCGTCACGTCGGGGAACTCGACCAGCGTCACGTCGCCCGCGGCGTTGCGGGTGTACTCGGTCACGTTCCCGAGCGGGTCGGTGTAGGTCGCCACGCGGTTGCTGCTGTAGGTCCAGCTGTGGACGATGTCCGACGAGTTCGTGCTGCCCGTGTTGCTGGTCTTGTGGCGCCGCTCGAGCAGGTTGCCGTTCGCGTCCCAGTCGTAGTCGATGCGGTTGCCGCGTGGCAGGACCTCGTAGGCCAGGTAGTCGTCGCCGCCGTACGTGTAGGTGTGGACGAACGCCGCGGCGCTGCTGATCCACATGTCCTTCTGCGTGATCTTGTTCCCGGTGTAGTGCGTGCGGAAGATCTGCCCAAGGCGGTCCGTACGGTCCGTACGCCCGCTCGAGTACGCGAAGTCGGTCGTGTCGCCGTCCATCGTGATGTAGTCGACCTGGTAGCCTGTGCTGATGTAGCCGATGGTCTTGACCGTCGTGCCGCGGCCGTCCTTGATCGAGGTCATGCGCCCGTAGGCGTCGTAGCCGAACTCGTAGAGCACGCCGCTGGTCTGGTGCGTCGTCGCCGGGGTAAGCACGCCCACCAGATTGCCCGCGGCGTCGTAGTCGAAGGTCCAGATCCGATGGGTCGGGTTGTCCAACTCCTCGACGAAGCCGCCGGCGTTGTCGGTGAAGGTGTAGTCAAAGCCCCGGTCGTCCTCGAAGGCCACGATCTGCATGCTGCCGTTGTAGGTGAGCGTCGTCGTGTTGCCGCGAGGGTCGGTGAGCACGGAGGGCATACCCGCGGTCGTGAAGTCGATCGTGCCGCCGTACTTGTCGGTCAGGCGATACGGCGTTCCCGGCCCAGAGGGGCGCGTGAGGGTGTCGGTCAGGGTGCAGGCCGAGGTGGTGTAGGCGCTGCCGTTCCACACGAAGACCGCGGGGAAGCCGCTGGGGTAGCGGACCGTGACCTCGTGGCCCCCGTTGGACTCAGGGCTGCCCGAGTTGATGATCACCTTCTCAACCGTAGTCTCGCAAGAGAGGATCCAGCGCCGTCCAAAGTTGCCATAGCCGTCGATGTCGCCGCGGTAGAGCAGGCTCAGGTGCGTGCTGCCCACCATGGCGGGGTTGTCAAGCAGCTGGAACGAGTGCATGAAGGCGCCGCTGAGGTAGTTGACGCCCTCCGGCGACCAGATACCTGGGCCGCCGCAGCTCGAGCAGGTGGCAGCGCAGGCGCACTCCAAGTTGCTGGACGAGTTGGTCCAATATGGGCTGGAGAAGGTCGCAGCCTGGACGTGCGCCGGGCGCGCGAGCAAGAACACGAGGAGGGCCAAGGGCCCAAGGACCAGCATCCAGTGCCCGAACCAACGAATCTGCTTGGCCATCTGCCACCCCGTCAGGCCCGCAGGCCCCTACCGGTTCGACCGCCCCCGCCTGGGGCGACCGGAGAGCGGCGCTCTCGGGGGAGAGATAGGCAAGATGACCCCAAAGCGTGACCGGAATTCTTCGTCAGGAATCCGGACTTGGGGGTGGGACCCCACAGCAGGCGCTCCCGGGGCCC
>JBJSXZ010000176.1:0-1853 GCA_046086645.1 Candidatus Limnocylindrus sp. | reverse complement strand
CCCAGGGGCTCCAGGAAGTCGTCACACACGCTCTAGTGGCTCCAGCCATGCTCGCGCGCCACCGTGAGCCAGACGGCCTTGTGGAAGGGCTCCTCGCCCAGACTGAAGGGGCGTCCGTGGGTTTCCCACTGCAACTCCTTAATCCAATCTCAGTTGGCCACGATCATCTCCGCCTCAGCCTTCTCCCAAGCCTCGTCGACCGCGTGGCCGCAAACCAGCGCTATGGCGCAACGAGTGGCGCTTTCTTCGAGATCGGGCGCGGCTATGCAACGCATGACGGTTCTGTACATGAATGGACACGGCTCGCCCTTGCTGCATGGGGCGAGATTGAAGGACCCGAGGCGAACAGCGCGGCGCGAACCTGGAACCTCGCGGAGATGAAACGTCTCGTTGCAACACTCGCCGAGGCGGTTGATGGCCAAGTTGATTTTGCGCCTGCTGCAGCAACGAGCCTGCTCCACCCGGGTCGTTCGGCGCACGTGCGCGGCGAAAAGCTTGCTGGGCTGATCGGCGAGTTGCACCCAGGTGCAGCTGAGTGGCAGGAGACGCCGCGCCTCCTCCTTGCAGAAATCGCGGTGACAGGTCTCACTGCTGGCGGACGTTTGATTCCTCAGGCGGTTCTCCCGCCTGCGACACCGCCGATCACCCGCGACATCGCATTTGCCCTCCCTCAGCAGGTGCTCGTGGGTGAACTCGTTACTCTCGCGCGGAAATCGGTCAGTGAGGCGGTACGCATTGAGCTTTTCGACCTCTTCGCGGGGGGAACGCTTTCCGCCGGTGAGTATTCTGCAGGACTCCGCTTCACATTCCAACCGAGCATTCCTGGAGACGATGCTGGTGCCGACGCGGCCTTGGCCTCGTTCTCTGCAACCGCAGAGAAGCGTCTGAAGGCGCGTCGACGCGGAGATGAGAGGGCGTGAACGCGACGTTTATCGCGGATCTCGTCGCGCTCGTGATCTGTCTCATCTTTGCAGCAAGCGGCTGGAGGCGTGGTGCTGCGCGAACCCTGATCTCCAGCCTAGCGCTGCTCTTCAGCATCTACCTTTCTTCGCTTGGACACGCGTTCATCACGAATCAGGTTGCAGCGATATTCCCTACCGTCCCTCCCGCCATCATTGATGCGGTGGTGTTTATCGGTGCAACCTGGATTCTTCTCGCAGTGGTTGCATGGCTACTCGGAAAGATTGCCCAATCGCTCTTGCGGGCCCTTGGGTTTGGGCTCATCGATAGCCTCATTGGGGCACTCCTTGGCGTCCTCCAATGCGGAATCCTCCTTGCATGCGGCGTCGTACTCGTTGACCTTGTGCAGAATTTTGCCGTTACACTCCCTGATGTTGCTGGCACTGCAGCGTCGGCGTTCCGTGATTCAGCGTGTGCCAGCATCGTGCGCAGCGCGGTCTTCCCGCTTGTTGACCAATTCTTCGGCGCAGGTTTCCCAGACGCACTGCGCGCAATTCTCACCCCGTAAAATGGCGGTCGCACTGCGCTACTACGACAAGGCCTCACTAGACCGGCTAGGTTGGGGTGAGGTACTGGACTTTGTAGTCGCCTCGTGCTCCTTCGCCCCGTCGCGCGAAGAAATTGCGGCAATCCTACCGGCGGCAGGAGACCCTGCAGCCGCGCGTCGACGCCTCCTCGTAGAAGAGCTCTCGCTGCATATGCGCACGGGTGCAGACCCCCACATTGGTGGCGCTGCCGACCTGCGTGACGCCTTAGAGCGCGCATCAAAAGGTGGTGTCCTTGATGGCGGAGCACTCTTTGCCGTTGCAGAGACACTCCGTGTCGTTGAGAGAGTGAAGGGGGGCCTGACTGCAACCGGCCCCACGCTTACCGAACTCGGAGCACGTCTGAGC
>JBJSXZ010000175.1:0-4108 GCA_046086645.1 Candidatus Limnocylindrus sp. | reverse complement strand
GGCGACACGCATCAGGCGGTTCTTCACCACTCGATACGTGATTCCCTCGGCACGCAAGACCGTTCGAACTGCGGCGAGATCCGCAACCGATAGTCCCCGATACGAGGTGAGGATCAGCCCACGGCTCTCTGCGAGCTCAGTGCGAAGCCGATCAATCGTGGTGCGCTTTTTTGGCGTTGGCACGATTCCTCCTATTCGCAGCGCGCAGACCGGCGCGCTTCGGCGGGTGCAGCTGGCACCCCTGCAACTCTTCGCGTCACAGGGGGTCGCGCGTCCCGCGAGGAACCCTCTGCCTCAGCATGCCCAATTGTGACCACCTTTGAGGTCACAATCGATTTACGGCTCTCCCTTCCGGTCGAGCTACACGCCCTCTTCGGCGAATCGTCGTTGTTAACTTCCCGCGTTGCCACGGGGTCCCGGCCGACAACTGGTCGGCTCGGAGAGAGAGTGTACCCCTCGGTCGCTTAGCCCGCTAGTGCGAGCAGCGAGGGTACGTCGATCTTGATCCCAGGTCCCATGGAGGCCGAGATGCTCACACCCTTGATATAGGTGCCCTTCAAGCCCGTCGGCTTTGCGCGATTAATCGCCTCGAGCAGGACTCCGAGGTTGCCGACGATCTGCTCCTCCGTGAAGCTCGCCTTTGCGAACCCGAGATGGATGATCGCTGCCTTGTCGACCTTGTATTCAACGCGGCCCGACTTCAACTCACCGATCGTGCGCTCAAGATCCATCGTGATCGTCCCCGCCTTAGGGTTTGGCATCAGGCCCTTACGGCCGAGTACCTTGCCGAGCTTACCGACCTGACCCATCATGTCGGGCGTGGCGATGGCAACATCAAAGTCCATCCATCCACCATCAACCTTCGCGACGAGATCAGCGGCACCGACCTCGTCTGCGCCAGCGCGTGTTGCCTCGAGGGCTTTTTCACCTTGAGCGAAGACGGCGATGCGTACGCGCTTCCCGGTGCCGTATGGCAGCCCTACAGTGCCGCGCACCATCTCCTCCGACTGGCGCGGATCGATCCCGAGGCGAACATGCACCTCAAGGGTCTGATCGAATTTTGCCGTTGCGGTCTTCTTCACCAGGGCAGCCGCCTCCTGAACGGAGTACTGCTTATCAGGCTCGACCAGCTTGGCGATCTCGTTATAACGCTTGCCGTGTGCTGCCATCTCTACCTCCTTGCGGCCGCGAAGCGACCTCCCCCTTCACCGCGGGGTTGCGGTCGATCATCAAGCGACGATCTCAACTCCCATCGAGCGCGCGGAGCCCTCGATCATCTTGCAGGCCGCCTCAATGCTCGTTGCATTTAGGTCCGTCATCTTCTTCTGGGCGATCTCCGCAACTTGCGCCTTGGTGATCTTCCCTGCCTTCGCTGCCTTATGGTCGCCAGCGCCTTTCTCAATCCCTGCCGCCTTCCGAATCATGTCGGCCGCCGGTGGAGTCTTGAGAATGAAGGTGAACGAGCGATCCTCGAAGATCGTGATAACGGCTGGGATTACTTCGCCCTTCCGGTCAGCGGTCTTTTCGTTGTACGACTTCGTGAACTCCACGATGTTGATCCCATGGGGGCCAAGCGCCGTACCCACTGGTGGCGCTGGCGTTGCTCCACCCGCGGGGAGCTGCAACGTAACTGTTGCGCGAATCTTCTGTGCCATCTTCCTGCTCCTCTGCTCTTTCGACTACAGCTTAGCTACTTGAAGGAGGTCGAGTTCGACGGGGGTCTCCCGACCGAAAATTGAGACAAGGACCTTCACCTTGCCGCGCTCAGCATCGATCTCTTCGACCGTGCCGATGAACTCAGAGAATGGTCCATCGGTGACGCGCACCGACTGCCCCTTGACGAAGGCGACCTTGACCACCGGGGCTTGGCCCACGCCAAGCTGCCGAAGGATCTGCTTCACCTCAGTCTCGGTAAGCGGTACCGGGTCGGCCTTCATGCCTGGGATTGCCGAGCCGCCCACGAAGCTTGTGACACCGGGGGTGTTGCGGACGACGTACCAGCTCTCGGGCTCCATATACATCTCGACGAGCACGTAGCCTGGGTAGATCTTCTTCTGAACGGTCGTCCTCGTGCCGCCACGGATCTGGATCTCGTCTTCCATTGGCACGACCACCTGGAAGATCCGATCGGACATCCCCATCGTCTCAATGCGGTGCTCGAGGTTCGCCTTCACCTTGTTCTCAAATCCCGAGTAGGTGTGGATGGCATACCAGTGCCGCTTGACGGTTGGGGCGCTCTTTTCACTCGTTGATTCGGTCACAGGTCTCTCCTCGTGTTCAGTTGATTCAGGCTGGGTTGATGAGCTTCAGGATCTCCGTAAAGAGGAGATCCCAGAAGGCGATGTAGAAGCCAACGAGCAGTGAGGCTCCGAAAACGAGCACGGTGAGCACGCGCACTTGATGCGCGGTCGGCCATGCGACCTTCCGCAGCTCCGAGAACGCCTCCGCCAAGAACTTCCGGATTCTGCTCACGCTTGCTCCTTCCCTAGTACGCTCGCCGCGCAACTGGTATTGCGCAGTTGGCAGGGGCGGCCGGACTCGAACCGACAACACCCGGTTTTGGAGACCGGTACTCTACCAATTGAGCTACGCCCCTACTGCTCTCCCGCCGTGCGGTGCTACTTCGTCTCACGATGCACGCGCTGAACGCGGCATCGCGGGCAATACTTGCGGAGCTCGAGCCGATTCGGATCGTTCCGCTTGTTCTTGCGCGTCGTGTACGTACGCTCCTTGCACTCGGTGCAAGCCAGCTGCAACGTTGGACGGTTTTCTGCCTTCGCCATGATCTATGCCGTGATCTTCGTGATGGAGCCGGCACCAACGGTGCGGCCGCCCTCGCGGATGGCGAAGCGCTGACCAACCTCGATCGCGATCGGGGTGATCAGCTCGACCGTCATCTCGACGTTGTCGCCCGGCATGATCATCTCGGCGCCCGCGGGGAGCCCGATCGACCCGGTGACATCGGTCGTGCGCAGGTAGAACTGCGGACGGTAGCCGTTGTAGAACGGCGTGTGACGGCCACCCTCGTCCTTCGTGAGGACGTAGACCTCGGCGTTGAACTTCGTGTGCGGGGTGACCGAGCCGCTCTTGGCCAGCACCTGGCCGCGCTCGATCTCCTCGCGCTCGATGCCGCGGAGCAGGAGTCCGGTGTTATCGCCGGCCTGCCCCTCGTCGAGGAGCTTCTTGAACATCTCGATCCCGGTCACGACCACCTTGCGGGTGTCCTTGATGCCGACGATCTCGACCTCATCGCCAACCTTGACGATGCCGCGCTCGATGCGGCCCGTGGCGACGGTACCGCGGCCCTTGATGCCGAAGACATCTTCCACCGGCATGAGGAACGGCTTGTCGATCGCGCGTGCAGGCGTTGGGATGTAGGCGTCGATCTCATCCATCAACTTCTGGATTGGCGCATAGGCCTCGTTCGTCACGTCGTCTGGGGCCTCGAGGGCCTTCAGCGCTGAACCGCGCACCACGGGGATCTTGTCGCCAGGGAATTCGTACTTGCTGAGGAGCTCACGCACCTCGAGTTCGACGAGGTCGAGGAGCTCGGGGTCATCGACCATGTCGCACTTGTTCAAGAAGACGACGATGTATGGCACCTCGACCTGCTTGGCGAGGAGGACGTGCTCCTTCGTCTGCGGCATCGGGCCGTCGGTCGCGGCAACGACGAGGATTGCTCCGTCCATCTGCGCTGCGCCGGTGATCATGTTCTTGATGTAGTCGGCGTGCCCGGGGCAGTCGACGTGCGCGTAGTGGCGGGCGTCCGTCTCGTACTCAACGTGCGAGATCGAGATCGTGATGCCGCGCTCGCGCTCTTCTGGGGCGTTGTCGATCGTGTCGAAGGCGCGATACTCCGCCTTGCCCTTGAGGGCGAGGTACTTCGAGATCGCGGCGGTCAAGCTCGTCTTGCCGTGGTCGATGTGTCCGATCGTCCCGATGTTCACGTGCGGCTTCGACCGCTCAAACTTCTGCTTTGCCATCTCGAGTTCCTCCTTCTTTCCTTGCTTCTACTGCTTCAACGGGGCGCCGACTACGCCTGCGCCGCTGTCTTAGACTTTGCGACGAGCTCCTGCGCGATGTGCTGCGGGACCTCGGCGTAATGGGA
>JBJSXZ010000174.1:0-1479 GCA_046086645.1 Candidatus Limnocylindrus sp. | reverse complement strand
CGCATCATGGGGGATCAAGGTGATCGACTGGCGCGCGATTCGCGAAGTGTTCACCGTCTTGCGCCGCGGCGGCATCATCGTCCTACTCAGTGATTGGGGTTGGAAGCCCGACGGGACGCCATGCATGCTCTTCGGACGCTGGACGACACTCCCGAGCGGACCGGCAGTTCTCGCCGCGCGCGGCAAGGCTCCAATCATCCCATTCTTCGTTCGGCGCGAGGCTCCAGGAAAATTCTACATTGCGTTTGGCGCACCAATCGATGCCGGCAACGGCTCCCCTGCAGCACAGTTTGCTGCAACACAAGCGACAGCGTCCGCAATGGAGCAACTTATTCGTACAGATCCAACGCAGTGGAACTGCTTCAAGCCGCTCTGGCCAAATGCGCAAGAACAAGAGCGGCTCAAGAGTCGTGCAGCAACAATGTCAGCAGAGGTTTCGTAAGGTGCGCGTGATGCAACGCATCGTTGGCAGCATTGCAATCGCCGCACTCGAAGGTGTCTCGTACCTGCCCGAATCACTTCTCCTTGGTATCGCACGAGGGTGGGGGCAGCTCGGTCCGCTCGTGCAGCGGTCGCGAGCGGCACGCGCCCGGATCAACCTTGCACGCGTCTATACGTTTCGCGACGGGGCCGCGCCAACCAGCGCAGCGCTGAGCCGCGGCGTGCAACTGCTCTTCGAACATCACTTGCGCTTCTACATTGAGACGGCACGAGCGCCGCGACATGGTCGGCGCACGATCCTTGAAAGCGTCACGCTAGAAGACGCAGCGGCTGTCGACCGTGCATTCGCGCCCGACAGCGGGCCGGTGATTTTCCTCGCGGCACACTTTGGGGCGATCGAACTTCCTGGCGCCATCCTCTCGATGCGCGCGGGGCGAAACCCCGTTGCGCCAATGGAGGAGCTGAAGAACCCCTACCTCCAAGCCTGGATGTTGAAAGTGCGCGGTGAGGGGCTCGGCCTGCGCATCATCCCGACCCGCGGTGCAGCCGCGGTGCTCTCCACAGAGTTGGCTGCAGGGGGCACCATCGGCATGGTCGGCGATCGCAACATTGTGGGCACGGGCGTCCCAGTGACATTCTTCGGTGCGCCCGCGCGACTGCCGATCGGCCCTGCCTTGCTTGCCGTTGAGTCTGGTGCGCGCCTGTTCGTTGCTGCGGTGACACGCGAGCCAGAGCGTCGGTATACGGGATACATTCGCGCCGTTGGTATCCCCGCGTCAGGCGACCGCATGGAGCGGAGCCGCGCAACGATTAACGGCATCGCAGCAGCGTTCGAAGAGCTGATCATGAAGGCGCCGGAGCAGTGGTGGACACTCTTCTACCCCATTTGGGACGATCTACTCGTATGAGTACGAATGATGTACGAAGCAGAGCCGATCTGCATATTCATACGATGGCCTCCGATGGCACCGCCGGTGTCTTGCAGGTGCTTACCGCTGCAGAGGCGCAGCACCTTGATGTTATTGCAATCACCGACCA
>JBJSXZ010000173.1:0-19873 GCA_046086645.1 Candidatus Limnocylindrus sp. | reverse complement strand
CTGCCGAGTCCAACGCCACGCCCTGCAGCAAACTGTGTGCCGGGCTGGCGCACAATGATGCCACCAGCGCTAACCGACTCGCCGTCGCCAACCTTGACGCCAAAGCGCTGACCAGCGCTGTCGCGTCCGTTGCGGCTGCTTGATCCTGCCTTCTTATGTGCCATGGTCGATGCTCCTTAATTATTCCGCGTCAGCCGACGTGGCCTTCTTCGCTGCTGGCTTCTTCGCTGCCGTTGTTGGCTTCTTCGCTGCAGCCGTTGCTGGCTTCTTCGCTGCTGCTGGAGCGGCGGGTGCGGCAGCTGCAAGCTTTGCTGCAAGCGCTGCGTCAGACTTCGCCTTCTCTGCTGCGACGGCGCGCGCTGCGGCGGCAACCTGCTCGCGCGCGGCGGCCCCCGCCTGCCACGCAGCCTTTGCACTCACGCTGCCAACTGCGACTTCGGTGATCTTGATGCGGTGCAACTCTTGGCGGTGCCCCTTAGTGATTCGGGTGCGCGCCTTCGGTCGATACTTGAATGAGATGGTCTTTACGCCGCGCTCCTGGCCAATTACCAGCGCGGTGACCTTTGCGCCAGCAACAACCGGCGTTCCGACCTCGGTCGTGTCGTCAGTACGAACAAGGAGGACGCGGTCGAAGGAGATCTCGCTCCCTGGGATGGCGCCAGTCAGCTCGACCTGGAGCTCAGCGTTGAGTTCCACGCGATACTGCTTGCCACCAGTTTCAATGACTGCGTACATATTTCGTCCTTACTGTCTGTGTGCGGTGGGATTCCCACCGACGGGTCGCAAACTGACGGGATGGTCAGACGCGGGAGGCGAAGTCTAGGGCTCCTGCACGCTTCGCGTCAACCGTAGCGCTTAAATGTTACACCTTTAGCCCCCGAAGCCGCCGTGGGCGCGGTGACTCTGCACAAGCCCGAGTCCGAAGGCGAGGGAGACCACGGAGGCGCCGCCGTAGGAGACGAACGGGAGCGGGATGCCGGTGATCGGCGCAACGCCCAGGTTCATGCCGATATTGACGACAGCTTGGAAGAGGATGATGGTTGCCATCCCGCCCGCCAAGATCACGCCGAAGGCATCGGTGCTGTTCCAGGCGTGGAGGAGTAGGCGCGCAACCAGCAGGGCGAGTAGCCCGATGATCAAGAGCCCGCCGACAAGACCGAAGGCTCGGACAAGTGCGGCAAACACGAAGTCGCTCTCTTGCACGGGGAGTGGGGCCTGGCTGGCGGTACCGTCGAATCCTGCGCCGAAGAGGCCGCCGCCAGCGATCGCCCGAATCGAGCGCGTCAACTGGTACTTGGGCCCTGCCGGGTCAGCGTTCGGATCGATGAATGCCAAGAGGCGCTCCTTTTGATATTCGCGCACAACAAAGACCCAGGCGATCGGCACGACTGCTGCGCCGAACGTCGCAAGTCCGGCGATCCACCGAGAGGCGACCCCCGAAAGCAAGAGGGTGCCGAAGAGTGCGCATACCAAGACGAGTGCGGTTCCAAGATCGGGCTGCGCCGCGACCAGCGCAAAGAGTGGCCCGATCACTGCGCAGGCGATCACGACGTCACCGAGCCCCCCATGCTCATGGCCGATGCGCGTAAGTACCGCAGCGAGCGCGATCAGTGCAATAACTTTTGAGATCTCGCTCGACTGGACGGTGATGCCAAAGATTGCAATCGCACGTGCGTTACCACCAGAGTCAACTCCATAGATCAACGTCACGACTAGGAGCAGGATGTTTGCCGCATAGAGCGGCCAGGCGAACGAACGCACCCACTGCCAATTTGTTCTAATCGTTATGAGATAGACGATCGTTCCGATCGCAACCCAGATCACCATGCGAACGAAGAGTGAGTCGATTGCGAACACATCCTGGCCATACGCACGCGCATTGAGGAGCGCCATCACAATTCCCGTGAGTGCAAGAAGCGCGGTTGCAAGTGCCGCAGGTATATCGATTCGCGTGATCGACCCGCGACCCGATGCGGTCTGCAGCGATCTACTGTCCATAGTGGTTGCCTATCCGCAAGTATGAGGGCACGACCCAGCTGCGGTTGAGTTTGAAATGCAGTTGCAAGTATTTCTTCGTCACCTCGACGCCGGCGTTGCCGACGGTGTTGGAGCTGTGCATGAACGCCACAAATGCAAAGGTTGCGTCGGTCTTACTCCAGTCGCTCGTAGGGGCAACAAACCCAGAGAACCAGTTGTGATACGGAAGGTTGCCCCGCTTGTCGCGCGTGCCGAACTGGGCGGTTCCTGTTTTTGCAGAAAGGTTGAGTGGGAGGCCGTTGAAGCGGAAGTACATCCGAGGATTGACGACAACGAGATGCCCGGCCCTGCGCATCTCTGCAAGCACGCTCGGGCGCATGCCAACTTCGCCGAGCACGGTGGGCATGGTTGCTTCTACCGAGAGGCCATCGGCACTTCGCAACTCGAGGACAACGCGCGGCACCCAGCGCGTGCCACCGTTTGCAAGCGCGGCATACGCGTTGAGAAGTTGTAGGGGTGTCGCGAGATCGTAGCCTTGCCCTTGTGCCGACTGCAGCACCTCACCGTTGTAAAGCGTGCGATTAATCGTCAAACGTGCCCAGTCATTATCGGGAACGACGCCAGTCCCCTCGCCTGGGAGGTCGATCCCCGTTGGTTGGGCGAATCCCCACTGCCGACCGCATGGTGCGAGGAGGTCAAGCTTAATCACGCGGGCGATGCGGAAAGTCACCACGTTTGAGCTGAACGAGAAGCCGACAGCGGGGGTCATCATGCCGCCGAACCCTGGTGGCTTATTCCACTCCCAGAATTTTTCTCCGTCAACTTCAAGGTACGGGGTTGCGGCAAATTTATCATCGGGTTGCACGAGATTGCTGTCCAGCGCACATGAATAGGTCACGAGCTTATACGTGCTTCCTGGAGGGTAGATAGAGGCAACTGCGTGATTAACGAGCGGTGCATGTTGATTGCGAAGATATGCGGCGTATTGCGCGTTCGTGATCCCTTTTGCGAAGTCATTTGGATTAAATGTTGGAAGACTTGCCATCGCAATGATTTCACCGTTCTGTGGATTCATTGATGCAAGCACACCCTCTTTGTTCCCTGCCGCTTTCAAGCCCCATGAGAGCGCGCGGAATGCAGCTCGCTGTGCCACTGCATCAATGGTCAACACCACCGTCTTGCCTGGAATGGCTGGAGCGATCACGCCAAGGTCGCGCACTGTTCGGCCCTGCGCATCAATTTCGATCTGGCGAATGCCACTTGTGCCTCGAAGCTCGGCCTCGTAGGCAAGTTCGATGCCAGAGCGGCCAATGAAATCGTTTGACGTATATCCAAGGTCGCTCAACGCCTTCACCTCTTGCGCATCAATTCTTGCAACGTAGCCAACGACAGCAGCGAACAGCTCACCGTAGGGATATATGCGTTGTGGCTCAAGGAGTGTCTCGACACCTGGGAGTGCAACGTGTTCTTCAACGATCAGGCGAGCTGCAACCTCATCAACCTTGTTTGCAATTCGAACTGGGTCCCAGAGAGAGCCGGTGGCGCGATCGAGCGTCATCGTGATCGCCACCGGATCAACGCGGATAATTTTTGCAAGTGTTTCTACAACCTGCGGTCGAATCGGAAGGGGCAAATCGCCTGGTCGAATCTGCACGGAGTACGATGCAATATTTTTTGCAAGTAGCCGCCCTTTGCGGTCGAGAATCACGCCGCGATCTGGAACGATCGATCGCTCAACAATGCGGTGTCCCGCAGGAAGCGCACCGGTGTCACGCGAGCCGCCACCGCCGTCAATCTGAATCGCGGTGAGGCGAACACTAAGACCGCCGAAGATCAGCACCGTTGCGATACCCGCAGCAATAAAGCGCCAGGTGCGTCGCCGCGCACTCCGCCCTTCGCTCCCATAGGCGCTCGGCGTTATCTGAGGATTCATCAGATTGTTCTTAGCGCCGCGCGGCAACGTTCAGCCGCGGCCCACCCCAACGCTGGGAGGCGATGCGGGCGGCAATGGCGCCAATAAGCAGGTCAAGCGCGTATCGCCCGATAGGTGCGGTTGATGGGCCCCCGCCATTGAAGAGGAGGGTTGTAACAATCCATGTGCCGACTTCTGCCGTTGCGAGACCGACCGTGATCGCAACCATTCTCCGAGCTGCGCCTGCCCCGCCATCGCCTAAAGCCGCGGCCGATGTGAGCACGCCGAGCATGAAGGCGAGCGAAGTGGATCCAAGTGGATGGCTGGTGAGCGAGTCGAGAATGAGTCCGGCAATGAAGGCGAAGAGCAAGATGACCGAGCGCCGCTGTGGAGCTGCGAGCGACAAAATGAAGATGAGTGCCACGTCGGGCAGCTGGGCAATCGACCAGGCCTCGCTGAGGCGCACCTGGGCAAAGCAGGTGATTGTTACAATAAATCCAAAGATGATGCGGTTCCTCATCACCCTAGGATACTCCTCTTCCTCTCTGGCTGACGGGGCTGGCTGGCGTGTTCCACGTGAAACAAGGCGTTGGGCGTGCAGCGGCGCTCCTGCTACACTACCGACGTGAGCACCCCAATCACACCCTCGTCGCCCAAGCGCGCGCCAATCATCGTGTGCGCGAACCAAAAAGGGGGGGTAGGGAAGACGACCACGGTCGTCAACCTCGCGGCCGAGCTCGCACACCGGGGATATACGGTGCTCGCGGTCGATCTTGACCCACAGCGCAACCTCACGAGCGGTATTGGCTTCGTACCAGCTGAGGGTGCAGCAAGCGCCTACGACCTCCTCGTGCGACGACAGCCCGCCGCTGGCCTCGCACAAACAACATCGATCCCTGGTTTATCCGTGATCCCTGGATCGGCGGACCTTGCGGGAATCGACATCGAACTGGCTGGTGATGACGCTGCGGGAGACCGCCAGCTTGCCGCTGGACTTCGAGACGCGGGTGAGTTCGACGTGGTGCTGGTAGATACCCCCCCATCGCTTGGGCTCGTAACGGTCGGTGCGCTTGCCGTCGCAGACGCCGTGCTCGTGCCCGTTCAATGCGAGTACTACGCGCTCGAGGGCCTCTCCCAGCTGATGGCTACCATTCGGCTCGTGCGGGAGCGCCTAAATCCGAACCTTGAGCTCAACGGACTTCTCCTTACGATGCTCGATCCCCGCACAAAACTAGGCTCCGACGTGGTCCGTGAGGTCGAGGAGCACTTCGGCGAGCTCGTCTACCGTGCACGGGTGCCACGCTCTGTGCGGCTTGCTGAGGCGCCGAGCCACGGCGTGGCGATTCGCTCATACGCACCAGGCACGACTGGGGCAGAATCCTATGCACAGGCTGCGGAAGAGTTTGCCGCACGCGTCTTTCACGTAACGGTATAGGGGGAGACATGGCGAAACGACCATCGGGGCTCGGCCGAGGGCTCGGGGCGCTCATTCCTGAGGCGGCAAATGCTGCTGGAGCGACACGTCAAGGTGCGTTGAACATCCCTCTTGAGAAGATTGTGCCGAACAAATTCCAACCTCGCGCCACATTTAATGAGGCGGAGCTTGCGCAGCTTGCAGAAAGTATTCGCCAGCACGGCGTGTTGCAGCCCGTAGTTGTGGAAGAGGGGCTCAACGGATACACCTTGATTGCCGGCGAGCGCCGTTTCCGCGCCTCGAAGCTCGCAGGGCGCACAACGATTCCCGCAGTGGTGCGCACCGTTAACGATCAATCGCGCCTTGAACTCGCGCTGATTGAAAATGTCCAGCGCAGTGATCTCTCTCCAATTGAAACAGCGCACGCATATAAGCGCCTCGCAGATGATTTTGGCATGACACAAGAACAGATTGCTGTCGTTGCAGGAAAAGCGCGAGCAACCATTGCAAATACGTTGCGCCTGCTTGATCTCTCACCAGAGGTACAAGAAGAACTTGTCGCAGGGCGACTCAGCGAAGGACATGCGCGCGCACTTGTTGGTCTCCCTGATTCAGAACAGGCGTGGCTCGCGCGCACATTTGTCCGCGATGCCGTTACGGTGCGCGGTGCAGAGGCAGCTGCATCAACGGTTCGCGATGCACAGCGCGGTACAATCACCAAGCAGAAGCGACGCGGCGCATTGCCCAACGAAGAACTCGTTGCACTGCAACGTGAACTTGAACGCGCACTCGGAACGCCGGTGAAGGTGAAGTCGACGGGTACTGGTGGCCAGATTGTGATTGAGTACTACTCAGCGGAAGAGCTCGAGCGAATTGTTGAACAACTTAAGGGAGAACAGTAGTGGCAAAAAAGAATGCGGTGGCTGAGGTGGCGAGCACTTCATCGCGCGCAAGAAAGGCGACGAGCGATTACGGCGCTGGCAGCATTCAAGTTCTTGAAGGACTTGAAGCTGTGCGCAAGCGCCCGGGCATGTACATCGGTTCAACAGATGAGCGCGGCCTTCATCATCTCGTATACGAAGTGGTCGACAACTCTGTTGACGAAGCGATGGCCGGACATGCGACGCGCATCGTTGTCACCATCCACCCCGACAACTCCATTGAAGTTTCTGACGATGGTCGCGGCGTACCGGTGGGCAAGCATTCAACCGGAAAAGATGCACTTGAAGTTGTGCATACGGTCTTGCACGCTGGTGGCAAGTTCGGCGGTGGTGGCTATAAGGTTTCTGGTGGGCTGCACGGCGTAGGCGTCTCTGTTGTTAATGCGCTCAGCATTAAGTTGCGCGTTGAATCGGCACGTGATGGCTACGTGTGGTCGCAGGAATATTCACGCGGCGTGCCGACAACAAAGGTCGTCAAGGTTTCACCAAGTGGCTCGCGTCGCGGAACAACGACGAGATTCCTCCCTGACCCTGAAATGTTTGAGACAACAGAATATTCCTTTGAAACGCTCGCGAACCGGCTGCGTGAATCCGCATATCTCAACAAGGGACTCTGGCTCACTCTTATTGACAAACGCGCTGATCGCGAGGCCACCTTCTACTTCCAGGGTGGCATCGTCTCATTCGTTCGCCACCTCAACCGCAAGCGCAAGGTCACACACGATCGTCCGGTCTACATCGAAGGTGTTGAGGGAACAACATCCGTTGAAGTTGCCTTGCAATACCAAAGCGACTCCTGGTCAGAAACACTCCTCGCGTATGCAAACAACATCAATACCGTTGATGGCGGCACGCATGTCACCGGATTCCGCGCTGCCTTGACCAGTGCCCTCAACGACTGGGGCCGCAAGAATGGCGCGATGAAAGAGAGTGATCCAAATCTCACGGGCGAGGATGTCCGCGAAGGTCTTACTGCAATCATCTCCGTGAAATTGGTTGATCCACAATTTGAAGGGCAAACAAAAGCAAAACTTGGAACTGCAGCGGTGAAGGGGATCGTGCAGACGCTCGTGAATAAGCGCCTCACGCAGTTCCTTGAGGAGAATCCTGCTGACGGTCGCGAAGTCATTCGCCAGTCTCTGAACGCCGCGCGCGGTCGAGAAGCGGCGCGCAAGGCGAAGGAGCTCGTCATGCGCAAGGGTGCGCTCGAAGGAAGCGCGCTGCCGGGGAAGCTCGCCGACTGCCAAGAACGCGACCCCGCCAAGTCTGAGCTCTATATCGTCGAGGGCGAGTCGGCCGGTGGTTCAGCGAAGCAGGGACGCGATCGTCGCTTCCAAGCGATCTTCCCGCTCCGCGGCAAGCTGCTCAACGTTGAAAAGGCCCGCATCGACAAGATTCTCGGAAGCGACAACATCCGTACGTTGATTACCGCGCTCGGTGCTGGCATCCAGGATGCAAGCATGGAGGATGGCAACGGCAAATTCGACCTCGCGAAGATCCGCTATCACCGCATCATCATCATGACCGACGCCGATGTGGACGGGGCGCACATTCGCACCCTCCTCCTCACCTTCTTCTATCGCTACATGCCTGCCGTTATTGAGGCGGGCTTCCTCTATATTGCGCAGCCACCGCTCTACCGCATCAGCACCGGGAAGGAGACGAAATACGCAGGAAATGAGAAGGATCGGGATCTCGCAATCGCCTCATTCAAGACGAAGAACGTCAGCGTCCAACGCTTCAAGGGTCTCGGTGAAATGAACGCCGAGCAGCTCTGGGAGACAGCGATGAACCCAGAGAATCGCGTCTTCTCGCAGGCGCGCATCGAAGACGCCGCCGTTGCCAACGAGGTCTTTGAGATGTTGATGGGCGAACGCGTTGAGCCGCGCCGCGACTTTATTAAGGCTGAGGCCCGCAAGGTCCAGAACCTTGACGTATAGGTGAGCGATGAGTGAGCAACGTTTACTCGGGGTGAAGTCAATCCGCATCGAAGACGAAATGCGGACGAGCTATCTCGACTATGCAATGAGCGTCATCGTCGCACGCGCGCTCCCTGATGTTCGGGACGGGTTGAAGCCCGTACACCGACGCATCCTGTACACCATGGGCGAAATGGGCCTCTCTGCAGGATCCGCCTACCGTAAGTGCGCCGCGATCGTCGGCGAGGTAATGGGTAAATATCACCCACACGGAGACGGTGCACTCTACGACGCACTCGTGCGCCTCGCGCAAGAATTCTCCATGCGCCATCCACTCGTCGATGGGCAGGGAAACTTCGGTTCTGTCGACGGCGACTCTGCCGCTGCGATGCGCTACACCGAGGCGCGCCTTACGGCGATCGCCGGCGAGATGTTGGCCGACATCGATCATGAGACGGTCGACTACACGCCAAACTACGACGGCACGCAGAAGGAGCCGAGCGTCTTGCCGTCGCGACTGCCAAACCTCCTTGTCAATGGCTCATCTGGCATCGCCGTTGGCATGGCAACAAATATTCCGCCGCATAACCTGAACGAGATTGCTGATGCCGCGATCGCACTCGTTGAAAATCCAAACCTCACGGCGGAAGAGCTATGTCAGTACGTCCTTGCACCCGACTTCCCGACTGGTGGCGTGCTATATCGCTACGACCAGGTGAAGAATCCGCTCACTGGCGCCGTAGAGCGCGTCGACGCCGTGCGCCAAATGTACGCGCACGGTCGCGGCCGCGTAGTGGTCGAAGGGTCGACGCACTTCGAAGAGGCGTCGCGCGGCGACCGCACGGCGATTATCATCACCGAGCTTCCGTACCTGGTGAATAAGGCGACACTTGTTGAGAAGATTGCCGACCTGGTCAAAGAGGACCGTCTTGACGGCATCTCCGACCTCCGCGACGAATCCGATCGTGACGGCATGCGCATCTACGTCGAGGTGAAAAAGGATGCGAACCCGCACAAGGTGCTCAATCGACTCTTGAAACTCACACCGCTACGCTCGGCGTTCAGCCTCAACATGCTCGCGCTTGTTGATGGCCAGCCGCAAACACTCTCGTTGAAGAGCGTCATCCAGCACCACATTGATCACCGCCGTAGCATCGTGCGCCGGCGCACTGAATTCGAACTGAAGAAGGCGCGCGAGCGAGCCCACATCCTCGAGGGGTTGAAGATCGCACTCGACAACCTTGATGCCGTCATCAAAACCATTCGTGCCGCCGCCGACGTTGACGTCGCGCGTGTGCAATTGATGGAGAAATTCAAGCTCAGCGAACTTCAGGCTCAGGCGATCCTCGACATGCGTTTGGCTCGACTAGCGGCGCTTGAGCGCAAGAAGATCGAAGACGAGTACCTCGAAGTGATCAAGTTGATCGCCGAACTCGAAGACATCTTGCGCACCCCAGCGCGCATCTCCAAGATCATCGCCGGCGAGTACGCCAAGATGAAAGAGAAGTTTGGCGACCCGCGCCGCACGCGCATCGCCAACGATGCGACGCGCGAGATGTCCGACGAAGACCTCATTGCCGACGAAGATGTGGTGATCACTATTAGCGGGCGTGGCTACATCAAGCGCCAGCCACTCGCAACCTACCGGCAACAGAACCGCGGCGGCAAGGGCGTGATCGGCATGACGACACGTGAAGAGGACGCAGTCAACACACTCCTTGTTGCCAACACGCATGACTTTGCACTCTTCTTTACCAACAAGGGCCGCTGTTTCAGCGCGAAGGTGCACGAGATTCCCGATGCGTCGCGCCAGAACAAGGGGATGCCGATTGTGAACCTTCCTGGCGTTCAGGTTGAATCAGGCGAGACCCCCGTTGCGACCGTGATCCTAAGCAACTTCAATGCGGGGAGTTACCTCGCCTTCTCAACCAAGCGCGGCGTCGTGAAGAAGACCTCGCTGGAGCAATTCGAAAAGGTGCGTTCGTCGGGGATCATCGCCATCACCCTCGATAAGGGCGATGAGCTTGCACAGGTAATTACCACCTCTGGACAAGACGATTTGATCCTCGCCACGCGCCAGGGGCGAATCTGCCGCTTCCATGAGCGCGAGGCGCGTCCGATGGGGCGCACTGCAGGCGGCGTGATCGGCATCCGCCTTGCGCGCCAGGGCGACCTTGTCGTTGCAATGGCGGTGGCAGAACCTGGAGCCGAGCTCCTCGTCTTGACCGAGACTGGGCACGGAAAGCGCGTCCCAACCGATGCATTCGCCCGTAAGCATCGCGGCACCCAAGGGGTTCGCCTTATCCCGCTCGAGGGGCGTAAGACTGGCCCAGTCGTTGCTGTGCGCCAGGTGAGCGATGCCGATGAGGAGATCATCCTTATTAGCGCTGAGGGCCAGGTCGTTCGAACGAAGCTTGAAAATGTCGCCACGCGGAAAGACGGGAGCGCACAGGGGGTGCGCGTCATGTCGCTCCGAGAGGGTGACCGGGTTGCTGGAATCGCCGCATTCCGAACGGGACTGGCGAAGCGAGACGGCGCAGAGGAGAATAGCAAGGCACAGGCAGCCCGACACACCGCTACGTCGAAGCCGGCCGCGAAGGTGAAGCCTGCCGCGAGGGGGAAGCCCGCAAAGAAGTCACCAGCGAAACGCACAGCCGCAGCCAAGCCTGCCGCGAGGGGGAAGCCCGCGGCGAAGGGGAAGCCCGCGAAGAAGGGGAAGCCCGCGAAGAAGCGCTCGGGTCGCTAGGTCGATGGCCCGTCCAGCGCAGAACGGAGGACGGCGATGAGGGATGCACTCGATATCTACACCGGAAATGCGAATCCTGAACTTGCGTCGAAGATCGCGCGCTACCTCGGACGAACCGTTGCAAAGGCAGAAGTGTTCGCCTTTGCAAATGAGAACACCTTTGTCCGCATCCTTGACAACGCGCGCGAGAAGGATGTTTTCATCGTTCAACCAACGACACGTCCTGTTAACACATCAATCATGGAACTCCTCATCATGATTGACGCGTTCAAGCGCGCCTCCGCCGGTCGCATCACCGCAGTTGTGCCGTACTACGGATACGGTCGGTCCGACAAGAAAGATCAGCCGCGCGTCCCAATCACGGCACGCCTCATCGCCGACATGCTGCAGGTTGCCGGTGCGAACCGCATCCTTACGCTCGACCTTCACCAGGGCCAGATCCAAGGGTTCTTCAATGTGCCCGTCGACGAGCTGACCGCCGTGCACCTGCTTTCCAACTACATGCGCCAGGGCGGGACCGAGAACCTTGCCGTCGTAACCGACCTCGGTTTTGCCAAGCGGGCGCGCACATTTGCTGAACTCTTGAACGCACCGCTCGCAATCGTCGAGAAGCGACGCGAGGGGAACAACGATCACGCCGAGGTGCTGAATGTCATCGGCGACGTAAAAGGGAAGCGTGTCATCATCGTCGATGACGAGATCGATACTGCGGGAACGCTGACCGAGACGGTTCGCGCGATCGAGAAGGCCGGTGCGATCGAGATCGCCGCGTGCGCAACGCACGGCGTCTTCTCTGAACCGGCAATTGAGCGCATCAACGCCTCGTCAATTCGCGAGGTGGTCGTGACCGACTCCATTCCGCTGCCTGCTGGCATGTCGAGCCCAAAGATCAAGCGCCTCTCCTGCGCTCCACTTTTCGGCGAAGCGATCAAGCGCATCCATAAGGGTGAGTCGGTCGGTGCGTTGTTCGGTAAAGATGCCGCACTCGCTGAAGAGATGGTCTTCTGGGACGGCGAACACGAGGGGCTCGTCCGTGATCCAGCTGCTGCCGCGGCGGCTGAGAAGCGCCGAGCAAAGCGATGAGCCTCCAACTGCACGGACGCGATGAGCGCGGCGCGGTCGTTGCGCGAAGGCCGGCACGCAACGATGCGGATTGGCGGCAAACACTGCGAAGTTCGCGTTGGAACGCCGCACCATTGAAGAATCCGGAGATGAACCCAACGAGCCGGCCGGCCAGCGTCCTGATGTGGGTTGCCCTCGCCGTCCTCACGTTTCTCATCGTGTTCGTGGGGTACAGCGCCGGATTCTGGCGCTAGGTAGCGCAGGTACGCGCAGCATGGTCTTCGGGTTTCTCGGCCGCCTCGTCGACTCCAACGATCGTGAGATCAAGCGCCTCATGCCGATTCTCGCGGCGGTCAATGCGCGCGCCGATGAGTTTGAAGCCTGCAGTGACGACGCAATCCTCGCGCGCATGGAGACGCTCGCCGTGCGCTTGCGCACACTCGATGGTGATGCGCTAACAGCAGCGCTCAACGAGGCTGCGCCGGAGGCACTCGCCGCCGCGCGCGAAGCCGCGCGCCGAACGCTTGGCATGCGCCCGTATGACGAACAAATCCTTGGTGCGATTGCACTCCATCAAGGGAAGATCTCAGAGATGAAGACGGGTGAGGGGAAGACGCTCGTCGGCCCGCTCGCTGCAGCACTCAACGGACTGACCGGCCGCGGCGTCCACGTGGTCACCGTAAACGACTATCTCGCCCGCCGCGACGCACAGTGGATGGGGCCGCTCTTCGCTGCGCTCGGCCTCTCTGTTGGCGTGATCGCGCACGACAGCTCATTCATCTTCGACGCTGAACACCGCAGCAACGATGAACGCACCGCCAGGCTCCGCCCTGTCACGCGCCGCGAGGCATATGCCGCAGCGGTGACCTATGGCACCAACAATGAGTTTGGTTTCGACTATCTCCGCGACAACATGGTCACGGAACTTGCGGCGCGTGTGCAGCGCGGGCACGAGTATGCAATCGTTGACGAGGTGGACAACATCCTCATCGACGAGGCGCGCACTCCACTCATCATTAGCGGACAGGCTGCTGAATCGCGCGATCTCTATGCCGTGTTCGCGAAACTTGTTCCCCGACTTCGAGAGCGCGCCCAAGGTGCAGAAGATGGTGGTGACTACTTCATTGATGCGAAGGAGAAGGCGGTCTCCTCAACCGAAGAGGGCGTTGCAAAGATCGAGCGCGCCCTGGGAATCGAGAACCTCTATGGTGGCGACCCGCTTCTGGCACGCCACTTTGAGTCGGCGTTGCGAGCGCACGCACTATTTAAGCGCGATCGCGACTACATCGTCGAGGGGGGAGAGATCGTCATCGTTGACGAGTTCACCGGGCGCAAGATGCCGGGTCGGCGCTGGTCTGAGGGGCTTCACCAGGCGATCGAGGCAAAAGAGGGGCTCCGAGTTCAGCGTGAGTCGGTCACCCTAGCCACAATCACCTTTCAAAACTACTTCCGCCTCTACCGAAAGCTTGCCGGCATGACAGGAACCGCCATGACCGAGGCAGAAGAGTTCAGCAAGATCTACAACCTCGAGGTAACCGCCATCCCGACCCACCGCCCAATGATCCGCGTGGATGAGCCTGATCTCGTCTATCGAACGGAGCGCGCCAAGGATGCCGCCATCGTCGAGCACATCAAAGAGCGCCGAGCAGCGGGGCAGCCGGTGCTGGTAGGCACCACGTCGGTGGAGCGCTCCGAGCACCTCGCACAACTTTTGACTCGAGCGGGCGTACCGCACCATGTATTGAACGCGAAGCAACACGACCGCGAGGCGCCGATCGTGGCGCAGGCGGGTCGCTCTGGCGCCGTCACCATCGCCACGAACATGGCGGGTCGCGGTACCGACATCTTGCTCGGTGGCAATCCAGCCGGCCTCGCGTCGGCAGCGTTGCACGCCAAGGGGATCAATCCTGCAGAGGCAAACGCCGAAACCTATGCGGCTGCGCTTGTCGAGGCTGAGCGCTCATGCGCTACAGACCGAGAGATTGTCCTCGCTGCGGGTGGCCTGCGCATCATCGGCACAGAGCGTCATGAGTCGCGCCGCATCGACAACCAGTTGCGCGGACGCGCTGGCCGTCAGGGTGATCCTGGATCGTCGCGCTTCTATCTCTCGCTTGAAGACGATCTCATGCGCCGCTTCGCCGGTGAGCGCGTGGTTGGCCTTATGGATCGGCTTGGATTCGACGAGAGCCAGGCGCTCGAATCGGCGATGGTAAGCCGCACCATCGAAGGCGCACAGACCCGCGTCGAGGGATACAACTTTGACATCCGTAAGCGCGTTGTGGAGTTTGACGACGTCATCAACAAGCAGCGCGCAACCGTCTACGGCGAGCGCGATCGCGTCCTTGCGGGCGACGACTTGCGCGCAACGGTCGAAGACGCACTCTTCGCAGAGGTGCACGCCATGGTCGTTTCACACTGCCCTCCAGGCCTGGTTGCGGATCGCAACCTTGAGGCGCTCCGCGTTGACTTGAAGCGCTCTGGTATCGAGCCTCCATCCAACCTTGAATCGCTGATTGACGACGAGGACCTGTACGAAGGCGTTCGCAACGCAGCGGCCACCGCACTAGCTGCAAAGGAGACGGAGGTAGGAAGTGAGATCTGGGGCCGTGTTGTTCGCGCGGTGATCTTGCGCAGTATCGACCAGCTCTGGGTTGAACATCTCACCGAGGTCGATGATCTGCGTCGCGGTATCGGGTTGCGTGGATACGCGCAAGAGGATCCGCTCAATGCGTTCAAGAGAGAGGCGTTCACCCTCTACGACGAGTTCCAGTCGTTGATCCGCGTCAACATTGGTCGGTCGATCTTGCGCGTGAATATCGTGCAGGAGCCTGCGCCGCGGCCGCCTGTGCAAATCCTTCAGGGTGCGGGTGATGCTGCGGTTGCGCAGCCAACCTCCACTCGCGGTGCGGCAGCGCCGAGCGCTATGAAAGCTGGACGCAATGATGCCTGCCCGTGCGGCTCAGGGAAAAAGTTCAAACGCTGCCACGGAGCATAGTCCCCTCCTGCTAGGATCCTCGCGTGAAAAGCCAATACCCCGTCGCCGTCTTCGTACGGTCGAGTGCCTCGTAACCGGTGAGCATCGACGCCGCCAGTCTCCGAGATCTGCTCGACCGCATCGAGGCGACCTCGGGGCGGCTTTGACCCTGTAGCGAAGGCTGCCCGCCTTGAGGCGATCGAGGCCTCGATGCTTGCCCCTGGCTTCTGGGATGACCAGCGTGGCGCGCGCAAGGCAGCGCGTGAGGCGGAAGGGCTTCGCGAAGAGCTCACCCTCTGGCGCGAACTCAGTGCCTCCGCAAAAGATCTGGGTGAGTTGTTTGAACTCGCAGAAGGTGAGGGAGACCAGACACTTCTCGCCGAAGTAGATGTGAGGGCCGCAGAACTTGAGCGTTCGTTTCAGTCGGCACGCACGAGCCTGCTCTTCTCTGGTGACTACGCGTCAGCCGACGCAATCGTCACGATCCAAGCGGGCGCAGGCGGCACCGAGGCGTGCGATTGGACAGCGATCCTCTTGCGCGCATACATGCGCTGGGCTGAACGACACAAGTTCAGTAGCGAGATCGTCGACTCCACCGAGGGCGAAGGTGCCGGCTATCGCAGCGTGACGTTGGAGATTCGCGGGCGCAATGTCTTTGGTTGGCTCCGCGCCGAGCGCGGCGTGCACCGCCTTGTTCGCATCTCGCCATTCGACGGACAGAAGCGTCGCCAGACAACCTTTGCGATGTTCGAAGTGATCCCCGAAGTAGAAGATGCACAAGAGGTGCAGTTGAACTGGGACGAGATCCGTGTCGACACCTACCGTGCAAGTGGTGCCGGAGGTCAACATGTCAACAAGACAGAGTCGGCCGTGCGCCTGACGCACACCCCAACCAACATCGTCGTCTCCAGTCAATCGCAGCGCTCACAGATGCAGAATCGAGAAACGGCCGAGCGAATGCTCCGCGGTCGCCTCATCGAGCAGCGCATCCGTGAGCGCGAAGATGAGCTCGCTCGCGTGCGCGGCGAGACGGTCTCTGCTGGATGGGGGAATCAGATTCGCAGTTACGTGCTGCACCCTTACCAGATGGTGAAGGACCACCGGACCGGCCACCAGACGGCCGACACGACCGCGGTTCTCGATGGTGACTTCGACGCCTTTATCCTCGCCGAGTTGGAGCGCAAGGCGACCGGTGCGCCACTGGCGGCGGCTGGTGGTGACGATGAGTAGGATCATCAAATGAGCACGTTGCCGAGCTCTGATGCAGTTGTGGAACTTCGCGAGGTGGGGGTCACCTATCCGAGTGGGCATCGTGCCCTTGTCGGCGTCAACCTCTCCCTGCGCCGTGGTGAGTTCATCTTCCTGGTTGGTCCATCTGGAGCAGGAAAGTCGACCTTGGTCAGCCTGCTCGTACGCGATGTGGCGCCGTCTTCCGGCGAGGTGTATGTCGCGGGCCATGCCGTACATGCGCTGCCGACGAACAAGGTGCATCTCTTGCGCCGCCGCGTCGGTGTTGTGTTTCAAAACTTCCGCCTGCTTCCGCGCCGCACGATCTGGGAGAACACTGCCTTCGCCCTTGAGGTCACCGGGGCCCCGCGCGAAGAGATTGATGCCGCTGTCGAGCGCGCGCTCCGTATCGTTGGACTCGCGGATCTCGGCACTCGCTATCCTGCCGAACTTTCCGGTGGAGAGCAGCAGCGCGCCGCCATCGCCCGAGCGATTGTCGGTGATCCTGAGCTCCTTATTGCCGATGAGCCAACCGGCAATCTCGATCCGTTGATCAGCTGGGAGATCATGGAACTCCTAATTCAGATTAATCGCACCGGTGTGACGGTGATTGTTGCGACGCATGATTCGAATATCGTCACCACGTTGCGACGTCGTGTCGTTGGCCTCGACGGTGGGCGTGTGATCCGCGACGAAGAACGTGCCACCTATCATCGGGTGGGCTAGCAGTGAGCGACCGCGCACGTACCGCACGCCTCGTTCGACTCAGTACCACCGCGGCATGGAACGGCCTAAAGCGCAATCGTCTCGCCACGATTGCAGCAACGGTGACGATGACCCTCATGCTCCTCGTCCTCGCGTCGGTCTTGGTCATCCGCGCCGGCCTTGATGCTGCGCTTACCTATGCGGACTCGAAGGTCGAGGTGGTCGCCTACCTTAAAACATCTGCTGATGCTGAAAAGGCCGCGCAGGTTGAGGCGCAGATTGCCGATATCCCTGGGGTGCGCGACACCACCTATATCAGTGCCGATGAGGCGCTTGCTGCCTTCCGCCAGCGACTCGCTGAGCGCGGCGAGCCAGACCTCACGGGCAATCTTGGTTTTAACCCGCTCCCTGCAAGCATCGAGGTAGCGCTCGACTCGCCACTAGATACGGCTCGTGTTGCAGATGCGCTGACAACGATTGATGATGCTTCGTCTATCAGCCGCGTGATTGATGGGCGCGCAGTCGCAGAGAGCCTCACGGCAATCACCTCTGGTTTGCGCATCGTTGGCTTGATCGTCTTGCTTGGATTCACTGGGGCGGTACTTGCGGTCGTTGTAAATGCGCTGCGCCTTGCCGCACTTGCGCGCAGTGACGAGATCGAGATCATGCGCCTTGTTGGTGCCAGCACAACCTGGATCCGCCTCCCCTTTATCATCGAAGGGGTGGCGATCGGCCTGGTCGGCGCGCTGATCACCCTCTTCGTGTTTGGCATCCTGAGCGCCGGGATTGGCGCCCTTATGTTGAACCTCTTCCGCGTCTTGCCGCTAGAGACATCGGCAATCCTTGCCGGACAGGTCGCCATCTCTGTCCTACTCGCGGGTGTCGGCCTTGGAGCCCTCGGAGCGCTACTCTCACTGCGAGGGCGCCTCGGCTAAACGGCGCCAAGCGGTAAGGAGAAGTCAGATGAGCTTCATCCCGGGTGGTCCAGGTCGCGCTCCATTCATTACACGAGCCGGCGCGCTGATCCTCGCGATCGGCATCGGTATTGCGGGGTACCAGATTGGGGTCCGCACCAGTGGCGCAAGCAACGCGTCAGTGAGCGGGTCGATCGACCTCTCGCGCTTTAATCAGGTGCTCCAGATTGTGCTCGATCAGCATGTTGGGGAGAAGGTTGATCAGCAGCTCATCGACGGTGCGATCAAGGGGCTTGTTAACGCACTTGACGATCCGTACTCCGTCTACCTGACGGCCGATGAGATGCAGGCGATGATCGATGGACTCTCCGGCAGCTTTGAGGGAATCGGAGCCGTCATTGAGACACGTACGATCGCTGGCGAACCCTGCACAACGATCAGCCTCGACTGTCAACTTATTGTCGTGTCGCCCATCGACGGTTCACCGGCGGCAAAGGCTGACATTCGCAGCGGCGATCGCATCACAGCCGTTGATGGCAACGACCTCATTGGCGAGACCGTTGACACTGCAATCCCCTACGTTCGAGGCCAAAAGGGAACAACAGTAGTCCTGACAATCGTTCGGGGTACATCTGCGCCAAAAGAGGTCTCGATTGTTCGCGATACGATTTCTGTACCAGCTGTTCAAACGAAGTCGCTTACAACTTCTGACGGTGCCCCTGTCGGCTACATTCGCCTTTCAGAATTCAGCCAAGTTGCAGGTGACCAGTTTCATGCGGCGCTCCAGAAGGTTGTCGACGCCGGCACAACCCGTATTGTTCTCGACCTTCGCGACAATCCTGGCGGATATCTTTCAACGGCATTGCATATCGCCAGTGAATTCATTGGTGACGGCCTTGTGTATCAGGAAGAAGATAGTCACGGCAACCGTTCAACGACAGCTGCACAGCCTGGAGGCCTTGCGACCGATAGTTCGATTCGCCTTGTCGTCTTGGTGAACGGCGGGAGCGCCTCGGCAAGTGAGATCTTGGCTGGCGCGCTGCAAGATCGCAAACGTGCCATCCTAGTTGGCGAGACAACTTTCGGTAAGGGCGTGGTTCAAACCTTCATGGATATCCCAGGCGGGTATGGTCTGAAGCTTACGATCGCAAAGTGGCTGACGCCGAACGGTACATGGATCCATAAGGTTGGCATCACCCCTGAGCACCTTGTGGCGCCAGCAAACGCCGACTCGTCGAAGGATCCACAGCTGGCTGAGGCGCTCAACCTACTGAAGTAGCCAGTTGGTCCTTGCAGAATGCGCTCGGTTGGCGTATCGTGCGCGGCAGACGAAAGGAGGTGGTGTGCAGTGTCGTATGACAGTTGTACCACCGCCTCTCGTGAGGTCGGCGCATAGTCGACCCGCGGGAGCGGTCAACGCGTGAGTTGAGGCGTCGGTCGTAAGGCCGGCGCCTCGCTCGTTTCTCCCGCTTCGCACCACTCCGTATGGCGCCCGCTCTCTCCCTGTGGACGGTGGGGCGTACCCTATGCACCACGACCAGAGAGGCCGCGCACTGAAAGGAGGTTAACGATGGCAAAACGCCCGGTAAAAACGAGCTCAGACTCGGCTCCGACGCCAAAGGTAAAGGCGACGGCTTCTGGTGCCACGCTCACCGTTAACCGCAAGGCGGGCCACGAGTACGATATTGTCGCCACCTACGAGGCAGGCATCGTGCTGCTCGGCACCGAGATCAAGTCGATCCGTGCCGGAAAGGCTGATCTTGGCGCCGCGTATGTGCGCCTCGAGCATGGTGAGGGGCGCCTCATCGGCATGCATATCGCCGAGTGGCCCGGTGCTGCAAGCCAGAACCATGAACCGAAGCGAACGCGCCGCCTCTTATTCCACAAAGCAGAGATCATCGCGATCGGGAGCAAGGTGAAGGCAAAGGGTCTCACGTTGATCCCGCTGCGCCTCTATTTGAGCCGCGGTCGGTGCAAGGTTGAGATTGGACTCGGCCGTGGAAAGAAGGCGTTCGACAAACGCGCTGCGATCGCTGACCGTGAAGGTCGGCGTGAGGCGGAGCGCCAGCTTGCGGACTGGAA
>JBJSXZ010000172.1:0-2729 GCA_046086645.1 Candidatus Limnocylindrus sp. | reverse complement strand
GGCGTCGAGCTTCTCCTTGCGGTCGACTGTGGGACTGGCGACGTTGAGCGAGTTGAAGAGGCGCATGCTGCGGGAATTGCTGTGGGGATCATTGACCACCATGCAGTCCCAGCGCGACCAGCGCCAGCGGACTGGCTCGTGAATCCACACCGTTCAGACTCGACGTACCCTTTCCCGCACCTCGCGGGGAGCGGCCTCGCATTCAAGATTGCCCAGGGGCTCCTCGCCGACCACCCAGAACGACGGCGGATCCTCGGCGAGCTCTCTGTCCTCGCCATGATCGGCGGGATCGCCGACATGGTGCCCGTTGCCGATGAATTCAGGACAATCGTGCGTTCAGCACTCCGCGTACTGAATACGCCGGGAGCAGCCCCGGCAGGCATCACCGCGCTACTCGCACGGGCGGCAGCAGAGGGGCCGCATCGCGTCGATGTGGTGGGCTTCACGCTCTCGCCGCGTATCAATGCAGCAGGCCGCATTGGCGATGCGCGACCTGCACTCGATCTGTTAACTGCAGAGGGCGGCGCAGAGGCAGCCGCATTTGCTGAGCAGCTGGAAGAGGCAAACGTGCAACGGAAGGAGATCATGCGTGACGCGCTTGCCGAGGCCCGAGCACTCCTCGGACTCGATGGCGCCCCTTTTGATCGGGACCGTGCGTTTATTGCTGATGGTCTCGTCGCGATTCGTGGCCCGTGGTCTCCTGGCGTGCTTGGCCTTGTGGCAGGACGGCTCGTCGAAGAGTTTGGTCGCCCGGTGCTTGCTGGCCATGAGACCGTATTTGGAGAAGATCTCGATGCGCTGTCAGAAGTACGTTCCTCAATTCGCGCTCCGAAAGGCTATTCAGTCGCACGGGCCCTCGCAGCGTCGGGTGCACCACTCCTTCGTCATGGTGGACACGACGGTGCGGGCGGCTGCTCGTTCCAATCAGGCGACTGGAACGCGGTCCTCCTCGCGATCTCAGCACAGTTTGCTGCGCAGTCAACCGTGCAAGCTCCCGAGCTCGTCGTAGACTTGGAGCCGCCTGTCGGGAGCCGCTCACTCGCCGATCTCGCGCTACTTGTTGACGCACTCGCTCCAACGGGCATCGGCAATCCCGACCCACTCTTCCTCTTGCGCAATGTCACGCTTGCGGGCGTGCGCTTAGTTGGTGATGGTCGGCATGCACGCGTGAGCGTTCGTGTCGATGGACACACCGCGGAGGGGATTGCCTTTGGCAGACCCGACGCCGAGCAGCTGATGGGGAGCCTCGTGGATCTCGTGGTGCGGATTAGCCAGCGCACGTATCGTGGCAGTGCAAAGGTCGAGATTCAAGTCGTTGACCTCCGACCCGCTATCGTTGCGCCATGAGCAATCCGCGTTCGCTCCAGCCACGACGCCGCAATGACCGGCAGGCACCCCGCCCGTTCCACACGGCACGCTCGATCAATCTGCCCGCCATGCGCCCGCTTACACCGGGTGGTCTAAGTTGGCGAGGGCGCGGACCATTCTTCGCGCCGCTCGTCGCAGCCTTCCTCCTGATTGCGGCAGCGGCGACAACGCTCTATGGCATGTCGCTTACGTCAACAAGCAGCGAAAGCCCTGATCCTGGAGGCGCGGTTCGTGATGGGGTCACCATTAGTGGCACGATTGCGATCGTTCGTGACGGTGCGGTCTGGGGAGTCACGGGTGACCAGATCGTGCAACTCACGCGTGGGACGACCGACGGCGAGATTGCGTGGAGCCGTGCGGGTGATTGGCTCTACTTTATTCGCCAGCGCGACGCGACTGGAACACGGAGAAACTACGATGGAAGCACCACCGATCTCAAGATGCGCGTGCCAACGCTGTTTCAAATCCCGGTCGGAGGTGGCGCTGAAGAGTCACTTCTTGACGGCCTTGTCTCGCAGGGTGGCTCGCTCACGAACAGCGCGTTTATCTTCGATCCTGCGCCAGGACCTGGTGGCTCGATCTATCTGTCCACTGACTATCGCGGGCCGAGTGGCTCTGGCGATATCGGTAGTGATGTGATCATTCGTTACCTCCAGCCAAGCGGCCGTGTCCTTGCCCCTGGATTCCCTGATTCTGCACCGTTTGGCCAGCAGGACCCAGCCTGGAATAGCGCTGAGACGCAGCTCTATTACGTACAGAACGGCTCTGGGGCGAAAGACTCTGTCTCCCGCATCATTGCCTACGACGTTGCAAACGCGACGACCCGTTTCTTCAGTGGTCGGGGATTCATCGAGCCGGCACCTAGCCCTGATGGACGCTGGATTGCCGCAACTCGACTCACGACGAAGGGCACCGATGTCGTCATTCTTGATGCGCTTAGTGGAAACGTCGTTGCAGAGGTGACGCGCAACGGCCGTTCGTGGTCTCCAGCCTGGTCGCCTGATGGCACTAGTCTCGCCTTCCTCGTCCCACTCGGGAGTCGTGCCGCACTTGAGATCGCGAGCGTGAGCACGGCGGGAGGCGTGCCGACCATTGCGGCATCGGTTCGCGTCTTGCGCGATCCGGTTGACCCAGGGGTGAGACCCGCATGGGGTCCGCGGGCAGCGTCTGGCCTAGCTCCCTCTGTTTCGCCAAGCCCGTAGTCATGCACCAATACTTACGACTTATCGCGAACGCCTCGCAGCGTGTTGGCACGACGCTGTGCGTTGGGATTGACCCGGTACCCGAATCGCTGCCACAACAATTTTCGCGCGATCTTGCTGGACTTGCGGCCTGGGTCCGCCTCCTCGTCGAGTCAACGC
>JBJSXZ010000171.1:0-2378 GCA_046086645.1 Candidatus Limnocylindrus sp. | reverse complement strand
CTGCGCCGTAAAAACTGGTCGCCCCGCCGGCCTCGATCACGACGAGCCGCGCCGCGTTGCCGAGTCGCTCGCCTCACTCGACCTCGACCATGTGGTGATCACGAGCGTTGCTCGCGACGACCTTGCCGACGGCGGCGCTGCGATCTTTGCCGAAACGATTCGTGAGATGCGCCGACTCGCACCCGGCACAGGCGTCGAGGTGTTGATCCCCGACTTTGATGGAGATGAGGCACCACTCCGCGCCGTGATGGTGGCAGCCCCCGATATCCTCGACCACAACATCGAGACGGTAGAGCGCCTGCAGCGGCCGGTGCGCAAGCGCGCACGCTGGGAGCGCTCGCTCGAGGTGCTGCGACGCGCGAAGGCGATGGCGCAGGAGCTCGGCAACCCCGTGCATACGAAGAGCTCGATCATGGTCGGACTCGGCGAGACGCACGAAGAGTTGCGCGCAACGTTCGTTGCACTGCGAAGCGTTGACTGCGACATCTTGACGATCGGGCAGTACCTGCGACCAACGCTCCAACATCTGCCGCTTGAGCGCTACTACACCCCCGATGAGTTCGCTGCACTGCGCGACGAGGCGCTCGCCCTCGGCTTCAAGCACGTGGAATCTGGACCACTCGTGCGAAGTTCGTATCACGCCCGCGATCAGGTTCCCGTCGGTTCGCCAGCTCTGCGCGGGCGTCGCGCGGTAGAGGCAGGCGCATGAGCCGCGCAGCGCGCACGACAACGCTTAGCCCACGCATCCCCCTCGCCGAACTCCATTGTCATCTCGGCGGCTCAGTCACCCCCGCAATCATGTGGGGGATCGCCCACGCACAGGGGATCCGCCTCCCATCAAAAGACTATTGGGCCTTCCGCACGATGATCACGGCAGGCTCGAAGCGCACGCGGAGCTTCAATGGCTACCTCGACCTCTTCCATTGGACAGAGTTGATCCAGTCGTCGCCAATCGCCGTCGAGCGCTCAGTCTACGAGGTCGTTGCTGGTGCCTACCGCAAGAACCACATCACCACCATGGAGCTGCGCTTTAACCCGATGAAGCGCAACCGGGATGGGGAACAGGACCTGGACCACATCATCGCCGCGGCCATTCGCGGCGCTGACCGTGCCGCACTCGAATACCCCGTCATGCCAGGGCTCATACTCTGTCTTGATCGCGGCTTCACCTATGCCCAGAATGAGATCATCGTCGAGAAGGCGATCGCATGGAAGAATCGCGGAATCGTCGGCATCGATGTCGCGGGCCGCGAATCTGCAGGGTTCAAGGTTGCCGAATACAAGAGGCTCTTTGCGCGCGCCCGCCTCGCCGGACTCGGCATCACCGTCCATACGGGCGAGTCTGGCCCCGTGAGCGAGGTACAAGACGTGATCAAGTACCTCGAACCCGACCGCATTGGCCACGGTGTGAAGTCGGCACAAGACGTCAAGACACTCAAGTTGCTCGCCGCCCGCAAGATTGTCTTGGAGATCTGTCCAACCTCAAACCTCATGACGCAGGTGGTAAAGGACTGGGAAGAGTTCCGCGCTATCTTCAACGCCATTCGCACGCACAAGGTTCGCTATGTGATTGGCACCGATGGGCCAGAGATGCTGCAAACTTACATTCGCGACGAGCTTGCGGCACTCGGCCGGCACGGGATCCTTTCGGTAGGGGAGCAAGAGGCAGCCGCAGCAATGTCAATCAAGGCGAGTTTCGTTAAGGGGGCCGCGAAGGCGGCGATCCCGCGCAGCGTGGCAACCGCGCTCAAGAGCGCGAAGGACGAGTCTTAGTCTCCTGCCGCCTCGTGCAGCGTGGTGCGCAGCGCGTCAATAAACGGGCCCTCACTGACCCCTTCAAACACGAGCACGAACGGTGCAGCATCAATCATGGTGAGGGTGCTTGGATCGCTAATCCATGCTGCCGCACACGCGTCGACACTCGCCCGAAGCCGGTCGTAGCTCTCGGCATCCTTGAATCGATAGACCCGCATGGCTACGGGCGCGCTCTCACCCGCTCCGCTCGCGGTGAACGAGATCGACATTGGCACGAGCGCGTGGTCGCTGCACCCGGCATCGCCGCTCACCACGTTGTCGACGGTGATCTCGTGGGTCGCCATCTGCCGCACGAGACCCGTGAAGTCGGTTGGCGTGGGGCTCGGTGAACCGCGCAGCGCATCGAGGCTCGACCCGCACGCGCCAGCACTCAGGGCGACGATGGCCGATACAAGCACAAGGGCGGTTCGCTGCTGCATGCCGCTAACCCTACACGCTTCTCGTGCTCAGAGCGCCCAGTTGGACGCCGCGCCCCACGCTCGGATATGATGCGGACTCGGGCACCTCCCGACAGATGGCGCATTCGTCTAGCGGCCTAGGACACTGCCCTCTCAAGGCAGAGA
>JBJSXZ010000170.1:0-3051 GCA_046086645.1 Candidatus Limnocylindrus sp. | reverse complement strand
CGCTGCGCTTGATGCCGTTACCCGCCTCCAGCAGCGCTGGGGGGTGGTGGCAATTCGCCGTGGCGCGACGGTTGGTGAGGCGGCGCTGGCGCTCAGCAGGCCACTCTCGCAGACAGGATTCGCGGCGCTCGACACACTCCTCGCTCCGCGTGGACTCCCGCATGGGTTGATCCTCCTCCGCGGATCGTTCGGCTCGGGTCGCACAACCCTTGCGTTGCGCGCACTCGCGACGATACAGGCTGCAGGCGGAGCTGCCGCATGGATTGACGGGTCGCGAACGTTTGATCCACTCGAGGCAGCGACACGTGGTGTCACCCTTGCTTCACTGCCGATCATCGTACCGCTGCATACCGCGGAGGCGCTTGAAATGGCCGGGGCAGTACTCGCTGCAGATGCAGCAGATGCTCTTGTTCTCGACCTCTCAGGTGTCCGCGAGCATCACCTTACCGATGCCACGCTTGAACGGCTCGCAGCGCGCGCACGACGCACCGGAGCTTCGTTACTTCTCCTCACCGACCAAGCAACGGGAGTGCATGCAGACCTGAGTCTCTTATGTGCAACCACGCGCCTTCTGCGCACAGGCAGCGACATTGTCGGACGAGCGCTGGAGGTCACGATCACCTCTGGTCCTCGCATGGGAAGCTCAGTCAACCTGAAGATCTTCGAGGGCAGGGGCGCACGAGAAGACCTTCGCATTGGCCGAATTGAGATCAAGGAGGTGCTATGCGCACGCTTCATCTCTGCTGGCCAGCACTAGACGAGCGTGCTGAAGCGCATCTTCGCAGCGCACAGCATGCCTTGGGACGGCTCTCGCCTCTCGTCGCACGGAGCGGCGGGCGAATTGAGGTGGGCATTGACGGTCTCCGGCTCCGCAGCGGAAGCGAAGAACAGATTGCCACAGCAGCACTGCGTGCAACAAGGCTCCATATCCGTGCTCTGCCGCTCTTGGCACTCGCAAGCAGCAGGCTCGCTGCGGCGATTGCTGCAACCCCGGGAAGCGAGCTTGCTCGTGCTGCAGGAACCTGCGTGACTATTCCCCACGGTAGAGAGAGATTGACGCTCGCACCGCTGCCAGTTGCGTGGTTGCGCCTCGCAGCAGTGGGCCGACCTGCTGATGATCTGACAGCCGCAATTGCACGCTGCGAGCTCCTCGGAATCCGCACGCTCGGGACACTTGCGCAGATGCAAAGCGGTGAACTTGCTGCGCGGATCGGCATGTCTGCTGAGGCGCTCGTTACGGTTTCCCGAGGAGGAGATGTTGAACTAATCCCTCCTATGCCTCTCCCTCGACGCATGCTTGCGCGAGCAGCATTTGATCTGCCGCTAACCTCCCTTGAAGAGCTGCGCTTCCCACTTCGACGTGCCCTTGACGAACTTTTGACCTGCGTTGTGCGTGATGGCGCTGCAGTTGGCATTGTGCGACTCTCTCTTGCTCGTGAGCGCAATCAGCCACTTCGGATTGTTGTGCGGCTTCCACTTCCAACAGCGAACCGAGCACAAATTGAGCGGCTCTTGCTGGCCGCGCTTGACCGAATAGTTGTCGTTCTGCAAGCACATGGACTAGAGCATGACGGCATCGTAGGGCTGCAGCTGCGCTTTGAAGATGTCTTTCCAGCTACTGGAGAACAGCTCACGCTCCTCGGCGCACGATCTGCACGCAGGGATCGTCTCGCCTGGAGCACAGCGGCAATCGCCATTCGCTATGGCGTCGACCGGGTGCTCACCGGCGAGGTGCTTGACCCCGATGACGCCCGAGCAGATCGACGCTTTCGCTTGCGTCGTTCTCACCCAGAGGTCAGCGAGTGACGAGACTTCTGCGACCACCGCGCACCATCCGCGTCGCAGTCGATGGTCCTGTTCCAATCGCTATCGAAATTGATGGACGAATGGAGCCGGTTGAGGTGATTGAACGCTGGCGCGTAAGTGACCCATGGGGAGAGACGCCCATTGATCGTGATTACGCAAAGGTCGCAGGAGCGACGTGGATTCTTGTGGTATATCGCGAGCGCAGCAGCAACAGCTGGTTCCTTGAGCGAATCCTTGACTGAGACGCGCTTCGCGGAGCTTCATGCTCGCTCGGCCTTTAGCTTCCTTCGCGCCACCGCGACTCCCGAGCGACTCGTTGAGCGCGCAGTTGCAATCGGCATGCACGGGCTCGCCCTCGTTGATGAAGGCTCGCTCTCAGGGGCTGTGCGTTTCGTGCGTGCTGCTGAGGCGGCAGGTCTTCCGGCACTTCTCGGAGTTGAATTTGAAATGGCCGACCCTGCACTCCCTGATCGCGACGGGGTCGTCTTCCCGCTCCCGCGAGCGCATCGCGGCGAGGTGCCCAGCGTACGCGACGGGCTCCCCTCGCGACCGCTGCCGGACCGCCAACGTCGCCCCCTCGGCCGCATCGTGCCGCACGCAGAGCGACGAGGGGTGGCGGATGCCGAACTAGGCCCCCGCCTCACCCTTCTCGCAACTGATGAACGTGGCTATCGTGCGCTCACTCGGCTTCTCAGCGCATCAAATCTTGCGGCAAGCAAGGGGGTCTCACGCCTCGCTCATGCGCTCCTCGCCGAACACCTCCACGAGCGTCTAGGCTCCCTTCTCCTCATTGCACCATTCGAAGAGGGTGAGATCGCGCGGCGGCTCGCTGTTGGTGATCGCACTGGCGCGCGAGCCGTGGCAATGCGGCTACGCGACACTGCTGGATCAATCCATCTCGAGCTTGTTGATCGTGGACTCCCTGGCGATGCATGGCTCGCCCAAGAGACGATCACGCTGGCGACAGAACTCGGTTTACCGCTACTGGCGAGCGCGGCGCCACGCTGTGCGCAGGAGAGCGAGCGCGAACTCCTCGATGTGATGACAGGAATTCGACATGGTCTCACTGTCGACCGACTTGGTCCGCTCCGCTTCGCTCGAGCAGAGGCACACCTGCGCTCTGGGCACGAGCTCAGCAATGCCCACCCAACATGGCAAGCGGCAATTGTCGAGAGCGCGGCAATTGCCGCACACGCCAATATGCACCTTGATTTCGCGCGTGTGCGCTTTGCGGGTATCGCACTC
>JBJSXZ010000169.1:0-3286 GCA_046086645.1 Candidatus Limnocylindrus sp. | reverse complement strand
CTCCTCGAGGGACGCTTCCTCTCGATCCAACTGCTAGCATTACCCCAAGGAAAGAGCCGGCCTGCCCCGATTGGGGAGGCTGAAGGCGCTACGGCTGCAAAGGGGGCCTGAGATGCCAAAGATGAAGACGCATAAGGGAGCGCAGAAGCGAATCGGCTTCACGGGGACTGGAAAACCGATTCGCGTACTCTCCTGGCGCGGCCATCACCTTGAGATCAAGTCATCGCGTCGTATTCGACGATATGCAGGCAAGGCCGTTCTCGGACGAACCCACCACAACCAAATCTCGCGACTCCTACCGTACGGCGGCTAGGCGAGAGAAGAGGCGTAGACGATGGCACGAGTTAAGCGCGGCGTAGCAGCTCACAAGCGGCACAAGCGTCTGCTTCAAGATGCAGCGGGTCGACGTGGCACCCGCTCCAAACTGATTCGACCTGCCCGTGAGGCGCTGCTTCACGCACTTGCCTATGCGACCCGTGACCGCCAGCAGCGCAAGCGCCAGATGCGCGAGCTCTGGATCCACCGCATCAATGCCGCTGCCCGCCTGAATGGCGTCTCCTATTCCGTCTTCGTGGCCGGGCTGAAGCGCAATAGTGTCGCGCTCGATCGGAAGATCCTCGCCGATCTCGCAGTGCGTGACGCGATAGCGTTCAGCGCTGTCGCGGACGTAGCGAAGCGCGTCTGACCGAAGCGGACCGAGGCCGTGGACCTCGCCGCGCTGGAATCCCAACTTCGCACTCTCCAAGGCGACGCTGCATCGCGCATCGCTGAATGCACCGACCTCACCGCGCTCGATGAACTTGGCTCGTCGCTTCTCGGAAAGCGCGGTGCAATTACGGACGTACTTCGAGGGATCGGTGAACTGCCTCCAGCTGATCGTCCCAAGATTGGTGCAACGGCGAACGAGGTTCGCGCGGCGATAGAGACAGTGCTTACGGCACGAAGATCGGTCGTAGCGGTTGAAGAGCTCGCACTCCGGATTACTGCAGAGACGATCGACCCAACTGCTCCAGCGCCTCGACCTCGCTCTGGCTCTTTGCACCCCATCCCCGAGACAATCCGTGCAATTGCTGAGATTATGTCGACTTTCGGCTTCAGCATCGTTGAGACCCGTGAGGTCGAAGATGACCTTGTGAACTTCCAGCTGCTCAACATCCCGAAAGATCATCCGTCGCGCGACCTTTGGGACACGCTTTATCTGCGCGAGCCAGGGCGCCTGCTTCGCACGCATACATCGCCAGGGCAGATCCATGTGATGCGCGCAACTCCACCGCCGATTCGCGTGATCTTGCCCGGGCGCTGCTTCCGCTACGAGGCGGTCGACGCGAGTCATGGGTTCGAGTTCCATCAGGTAGAGGGTTTGCTCGTCGATACGACGACAACACTGAGCGACCTCAAGGGAATCTTGAGCGAGCTCGCACGCGGACTTTTCGGTGCGACTACCGAGACACGATTTCGACCAGGCTACTACCCGTTCACTGAGCCATCCGTGGCAGTCGATGTTCGCTGGGCAGGATCAAAAGAAGGCTGGATGACGATCCTTGGCGCAGGGATGGTACACCCGACCGTGCTCACCAACGGAGGCATCGATCCCGAAATGCATCAGGGCTTTGCTTTTGGACTTGGAGTTGAGCGAATCGCCATGCTGCGCCACGGCATTCCAGACCTGCGCGCCTTCTTGGAGAATGATACGAGATTCCTCAGGAGCATGAGATGAGAGTGCCACTCTCCTGGCTGCGCGAATTTGTTGACATTGAGTTGTCAAACGAACAGCTCGCTCACGCGCTCATGATACGTGGCATCGAAGTTCGAGGTTTGGAACGATGGGGCTCGGACTGGAGCACGTTTGTCGTAGGCGAACTGCTCGAGGTGAGTCCACACCCACGCGCAGATCGATTGCAGCTCACAAAAGTTCGTATTTCTGACAAGGAGTCGCTCAGCGTCGTCTGCGGCGCAAAGAACATTGCACCTGGCCAGCGCGTTCCTGTTGCCCTTGTCGGCTCAATGATGCCGGACGGACGACGAATTGAACGCGCCGAGAAGATGGGTATCGCCTCAGAAGGAATGCTCTGCTCGGGGAGCGAGTTGAACGCAACCGATGATAGTGATGGGATCCTCATCCTTGACGGCAAGGCGCCGATTGGCACGCGGCTTGTCGATCTCCTCGGTGAAGATGTGATGGACATTGACGTAAAGCCAAATCGTGGTGACCTCCTCTCGATTCGTGGGCTCGCCCGTGAAGTTGCTGGTATCACTGGTGCCCTGTTGCGTGAGGTGCGCCGTCCGCTTGTGGAATCTGAAGTTGCAATTTCACACGGACTCGCGTTGCGCGTGGCTGATGCGGAACAGACGCCACGTGCCGTGCTTCGAGTGGTCGACTCGGTTCGCGTCGGCCCATCGCCCGATGCAGTGCAAATGCGACTGAAGGCTGCGGGGCTACGTTCAGTTTCGAACGTTGTAGACGCGACGAACTACATCATGCTGGAGCTCGGCAAGCCGACGCACGCATTCGATCGCTCAAAGGTTGGCACAACGATCGAGATTCGAAATGCAAAGAGGGGTGAGTCACTCGAGACGCTCGACCACGTCGAGCGCTTCCTCGATGCCGCCGATCTGGTGGTTGCCGATGAGCAGCGCCCGCTTGCACTTGCCGGCGTCATGGGCGGTGCGTCGAGTGAGGTCGGCGCCTCCACCACCACGGTCGTGATTGAGAGCGCTATTTTCACGCCCGAAGGTGTGCGCCGTTCGGCGCAGCGTCACAGCCTGCGGTCCGAGGCATCGCACCGCTTTGAGCGCGGACAAGAGTGGGGCCTTGCTCGAATCGGCGTCGATGAGGTTGCCGCACTGATCGCATCATGGGCAGGCGGCGCCGTGCAAAAGGGCTGCCTCGATAGCGCGCCAACACCGCCTGCCGCACGGCAGCTGACCTACCGTCCGTCACGAGCAGTGCGCCTCATCGGAGTGGAGATCCCTGTGGCCAAACAAATCGAGCTGCTGAACCAAATTGGCATTTCTGCTCAGCAAACAACGACAAAAACGGATATTCAGATCGCAACAGGGCGATTGGCGCACGCTGCGGCGGGCGAGGCAGTCGGATTCACAGTTCCTGGATGGCGTCGTGACCTCGAATTTGAGGTGGATGCCATTGAGGAACTTGCCCGTCTCTACGGGTATGACCGTCTCGCAGCTACTATCCCATCTTCCGAACTCCCGGCGCGCCGAGAGCAGCCCACCGCTCTTCGCAACGCTCTTCGCGCACTCCTGGCGGCCCAGGGGCTCCAGGAAG
>JBJSXZ010000168.1:0-5949 GCA_046086645.1 Candidatus Limnocylindrus sp. | reverse complement strand
CGTGTTTGAAGCGCCTGCCGGCGCACCAGCCGGCGACCTGGTGATTGTCGAGGGGATCCCGTTTCACGCCTTGTGCGAGCACCACCTTCTCCCGTTCTCTGGCGTGGCAACGGTTGCCTACGTTCCAAGCGGAAGGATCGTTGGACTCTCGAAGATCCCCCGACTCGTCGACGCGTTCGCGCGACGCCTGCAGGTGCAGGAGCGACTCACCGCGGAGATTGCCGAGACCCTCGAGGCGGCGCTCGCGCCACGTGGCGTCGGCGTGATGATCAGTGCCGAACACCTCTGTCTCGCCGCCCGTGGCGCGCGCCAACCTGGCGTGCAGATGACGACCGAGGCGATGCGCGGCTCGCTCCGTACCGATGCAGGGCACCGCGACGCACTCGCGCGCGCCCATGACCGCGGCCTCGCCGTGCGTGGGGTAGTACGTGGCTGAGCGAAGCACGCCGATCCGTGTCCTGATTGCCAAGGTTGGTCTCGATGGCCACGATCGCGGGGCGAAGGTGCTGGCGCGCGGCTTGCGCGACGAAGGTTTTGAAGTGATCTACAGCGGCCTGCGGCGCACGATTGACGATGTCGTGAGCGCAGCGATCGAAGAAGATGTCGATGTCGTTGGTTGCTCGATCTTGTCGGGCGCACATGCAACACTCTTGCCGAAGCTCGTTGCCGGACTTCGTGCGGCGGGCGCTGGAAGCGTGATCGTCGTTGCGGGCGGCATCATCCCCGAGGTCGATCATCCGAGCCTCCACGAGGCAGGGATCAAGGCAATCTTTGGCCCTGGTACGACCATCGGTGAAGTAGCTGCCTTCCTCCGCGCCAATGTCAGCGCTGCCTGATCACTCGGCGCGTCGTGCGCTTGCCCAATCGATCAGCGTCGTTGAGCGCGGTGGCGGGCCTGCTGACGCGTTGATCGCCACCGCGCTCGAGCATCTACGTCAGATTCCTCTCGATGCACAGCCGCTCGTGATTGGCGTTACCGGCGCACCAGGGGTTGGCAAGAGCAGCCTAGTAAGCGCGCTGAGCGAACAGGCGCGCACGCAGGAGTTGCGCGTTGCCGTCCTCGCCGTCGACCCAAGCTCGACTGCAACCGGTGGTGCACTCCTTGGTGATCGAGTCCGCGTCGATGAGCGGCCAGATGATGCAGGACGATTTGTGCGATCACTCGCGACGCGCGGCAGTGGCCGTGCACTCGCGCGTGCTGCAGCTGCAGCATCGCTCCTTCTCGAAGCTGCAGGATTCTCCCTCGTCTTTGTTGAAACGGTCGGCGCCGGGCAGGCCGATCTCGGCATCGCGCGCCTTGCCGACCTTGTCGTTCTTGTTGAAGGTCCAGAGGGCGGCGACGAGGTGCAGGCGATGAAGGCTGGCCTCCTGGAAGCCGCCGACCTTGTCGTCGTGAACAAGGGCGATCGGCCGGGGGCGGATGCAGCAGCAGAGCGATTGCGCTCGGGCCTCGCACTCGGTCCTGCGCCGGTGCCCGTTCTAGTGACATCGGCGCGTGATGCACGTGGCGTGCCGGAGCTGCTCCAACAGATCATCGCGATGGGCGCATCGCGCACCGCCGATGGTCGCATTCGGCGTGTTGCCGCACATCTCGTTGCACGTGCCGAGGGGAGGCTCGCGGAGCGGATTGCCACCGCTGATCGCGATGGAATCCTAGCCACGCTTGCCCGGTCGGTGAGCGAGGGTGAGATGTCGTTGACGGGAGCGGCAGAGACGCTGCTTGGCGACGGGAGGAGCGCATGAGTGCGATTCGCGCAGGGTGGCAACGCGCAGCTGCGGCAGCCCTAGGGCTGGTGATCGCAGCCGCCTTTGGCGTGGGCGGACCAGGGCTGAGTGCTGATGCGGCGATCCCTGCGCCACTTCAGATCGGCGTGGCACCCGCAGGGGCACCCGTGGTCAACCTTGTTGTGATGGGAGATAGCTATGCATCGGCTGCGATGCCATTCGATCGCGGCACTTTGAACGCGCTCGGCGCACCAAGCGTCTGCGCGCGTGGTCCGGCGTGGCCGCGCCTCCTGGCGCCCACAGCATTCAACATCAAGCTCACGCATGTCTCGTGTAGCGGCGCAACCGTGCCCGACCTCGTCGACCGCCGGATGCGTGTCGGTGAGCCGGTGCAGCTGCAAGCGCTCAGCATCGCAACGAACCTGGTGATGCTTGGAATCGGCGGGAACGATGCAGGATTCTCCGAAGTATTTTCTGCATGCAGGCAGAGTGACCCCGCGCTTTGCAGCGATGCCGCCCAACGCCTCGCGCCGCGCTCTGCGGCGCTTGCGGGGACGCTCGTGCGCCTCTACGAGAGCGTGCTCGAACGGGCGCCGAACGCCCTGGTGGTCGTCGTGCTCTATGCGGATTCGCTGCCAGACCCTGGCGCGCCTGGCCTCGACGCGTGTCCTGCCCTTCGTGCGACCGATGATGCCCTATCCGACACAGATCTCACCATCCTTGCCGAGTGGGGGGGCGCAATTACGGCGCGTGTTGAGGAGGCGGTCGCGACGGTCGCGAGCCCTCGCCTGCGCATCGCCGACCTTCGTGACACGTTCGCCGGGCATCGCCTCTGCGACCCGGAGCCGTACCAGTGGGGACGTGATGGGGAGATCCCCTTCCATCCGAACGCAGCGGGCCATGCCGCGCTGGCCGAGGCACTTTCGCACTATCTCGATGGCCTCGTGGCGGATGGGGCATTGCCACTCCCGTAGGGGGTAACCCAACGCGGCACACCCTTGAGCACGCTGCGCCATCCACCGCTATCCTTCCTCGCGTGGGCCGGTAGCTCAATGGCAGAGCAAGTGCCTCTTAAGCACTAGGTTGTGGGTTCGAATCCCACCCGGCTCACCAGAAACAGTGTCCTTTGGCAGCGATCCTGAGAGGTCGCAAAGCGGTCCCGTGAGGCCGAGAGGAGACAGGGAATGGATCAGGTTGCGCGCAAGAGCCTCGCACCGTATCGCCGCTCTCTCATTCCACTTCCCGAAGCAGCTGCCGTTGTCGATGCGCGCATTGGTGATCACGGCCCCGCACTCCTCACTCTTGAAGACGGCAGTGTCTTCCCTGGCGTCTCATGGGGCGCACCAGTTGCTGCCGGTGGCGACCTCGTTGTGAACACGAGCCAGAGCGGCTACCAAGAGATCTGCACCGATCCAAGTTACGCGGGGCAGGTTGTCCTCATGACCTATCCGCTCATTGGAAACTACGGGCGGCTCCGCGAAGATGATCAAAGTGCGCAACCGTGGCTGCGTGGCCTTGTCGTTGCACATGCAACAGCGGCGATCGCTAAGGATGGCGCGCAACTCGCCGCGCTACTTCGCACCCATGGCATTCCCGCAATTGCTGGTGTCGAGACGCGCAGTCTTGCGCGGCGCCTTCGCGAAACAGGCGCACAGCGTGCGCGCATCTCTGCACCATGGGATGCCGACTACGATGCCGCGCTGGCAGCGACACGTGCGCTCGCCCGTTGGGAGGACGAAGACTTTGTTGGACTCGTCTCGCCAGCAAGGGTGGAGCAGATTGGCGGACCAGACGAACCATGCATCGCCGTCGTCGACTTCGGCCTCAAGTCGAACATCGTACGCGCGCTGCGCGCACGTGGATTCAGCGTGCGCATACATCCGCATACGGCAACGGCTGCGGAGCTGCTGCAGGGGGGCGTGCGGGGAGTTGTCCTTTCGCCCGGCCCTGGCGACCCGGCGCGCCTCGACGGGCCCGTCGCCCTTGCGCGATCCATCGTTGATGTTGGCCTCCCGCTCCTCGGGATCTGCCTGGGCCACCAGATCATCGGCCGTGCCGCCGGTGCAGCGACACGACGCCTCGCCTTCGGGCATCACGGAGCAAACCATCCTGTTCGCGACCTTGCCACCGGGCGCGTCTATGTGACGGCGCAGAACCACGAAGTCGAGGTTGTCGCGAGCACCCTGCCCGCCGCATCGGGTTTTGTCGTAAGCCAGGTGAATCTCAACGACGCGTCGGTTGAGGGGCTTCGCCACACCGACCTGCCGATCGAAACGGTGCAGTACCATCCCGAGGGATCGCCCGGGCCGCTTGACGCGACCCCTGTCTTCGATCGGTTTGTCACGGCGATTGAGGCGGCGCGATGAAACCACCAGGTACGCCGAAGAGCGTCTTGATCATCGGTTCAGGGCCGGTTGTTATTGGTCAAGCTGCAGAGTTCGACTACGCTGGCACGCAAGCCTGTCGCGCACTTCGCGCCGAAGGGATCCGCACGATTCTCGTTAACTCAAATCCGGCAACGATCATGACCGACCCATCGGTGGCCGACGCTGTCTACCTCGAGCCACTGACCGTTGAGGTGATCGAGCGGATCATCGAGCGTGAGCGCCCCGAGGGACTCCTTGCCGGGCTTGGTGGTCAAACGGCACTCAATCTCGCCGTCGCCCTCTCCGATGCTGGAGTATTCGATCGTCATCCAACTCGCCTGCTCGGCACGCCACTTGCCGCCATCCGCATGGCGGAAGATCGCGAACTCTTCCGCGCAATGTGTGATCGCATCGGTCAACCCGTTGCACCGAGCGCGATCGTCGAAGGTGTCGATCAGCGTGCGCGCGATGCGGCGGCAGATGCAGCGCTCGCGCAGATCGGTCTGCCCGCGATTGTGCGCCCTGCATTCACGCTCGGCGGTACGGGCGGCGGGATCGTGGTGACCGAAGAGGAGTACCGCGAGCGCGTGCGCAGTGGCCTTCGCGCAAGCCCAATCGGGCAGGTGATGGTTGAACGCTGCCTCGTCGGCTGGCAGGAGATCGAGTACGAGGTGATGCGCGACGCAGAGGACACCTGCATCGCCGTCTGCTCCATGGAGAATGTCGACCCGCTCGGTGTGCATACCGGCGATAGCATCGTCGTCGCACCCGTACAAACACTCCCAGATCCGGTCCACCAGCGACTTCGCATCGCCTCGCTCGACATCATTCGCGCGCTCGGCGTTGAGGGCGGATGCAATGTGCAGCTCGCCCTCTCACCCGACTATTCCGAGTACGTCGTGATCGAGGTGAACCCGCGGGTGAGTCGAAGTTCGGCGCTGGCGAGTAAGGCGACAGGCTACCCGATCGCTCGAGTCGCGGCGCAGATCGCCATCGGGCGCACGCTCCGCGAGATCCCGAACGCGATCACCGGGACGACCGTCGCTGCATTTGAGCCGGCACTCGATTACGTCGTGGTCAAGCTTCCGCGCTTCCCGTTTGACAAGTTTCCTGGTGCCGATCGCGTCCTCGGCAGCCAGATGAAGGCGACCGGTGAGGTGATGGCGATCGACCGCAGCTTTGGCGCCGCGCTGAACAAGGCGCTCCGGTCGATGGAACAGTCGGGGAGCGGGCCAACAGCGGAGGAGCCAAGTTGGGCTGGCGAGATTCAGCAGATCATCGCGAACAACTTGAGCGGCCTCGCGACGTTCTTGCGCGCGTCGGACTCACGCCTCTGGCGCCTCCTCGCGGTACTGCGACGCGGGGTGAGTGCCGACCAGGTTCACCAGGCGACGGGGATCACGCGCTGGTTCCTCGCGGAGTTCGAGCGGCTCGTCGCCGTCGAGCACCGCGTGCGGGAGGCTGGGCGCGCGCTTATCGGGCCAGACCCCGCAGCGATCTCACTTTTGGCGACCGCGAAACGTTCGGCATTTGGCGATGCCGACCTTGCAGCCATCGCGGAGATCGAGGAGCAGCGCATCACGGCACGCCGGTCGCAACTTGGGTTGACGCCCGGGTACGCGATGGTCGACACCTGCGCCGCGGAGTTTGCCGCTGCTACGCCTTACTTCTACTCCACCTTTGCTGCGGCAGGTTCGCCGCCAGAGTCGCCGCCCGTATCGCGCCCCGCTGCGCTCGTGATCGGCTCAGGCCCAGTGCGTATCGGCCAGGGGATTGAGTTCGACTATTGCGCCGTGCGCGCCGCTGAGCGATTGCGCGAGCGTGGCTGGTCGGCCGTAATGGTGAACAGCAACCCGGA
>JBJSXZ010000167.1:0-4601 GCA_046086645.1 Candidatus Limnocylindrus sp. | reverse complement strand
CCGAGCGGTTCCGCAAGATTCTCAACCAGTTGATCCTGCCGAGCGAAGGCGAGATGGAGCAGCTCGTGCGTCAGGATATTGCGCTTCTCTTCCTTGGATTTCTTCCAGAAGTCGTTGGATAGCCGCAGCGTGGCGGTTGCCGCATCTTGATGTGGCTCGATATCAGCCCAAGCGTCAATGTCCGCAACATCGTCAGCGAGTGTCACCGTCCAGTTCAACAGGTTGAGTGCGACGAGTGCGGAGTCAATCCAGGCGCGAACCTTGGCGTTTCTGGCGGTATTGGTGGAGCGGGAGAGGTGCTGCCCCTCTCGTTCGCGGTTTGCCTGGCTGTGCCTTGATGGCCGAACCGCCGTCTGCGCCGCCCCACGAGATGATAGCCGTCGCTTGTTGGCATCGTCACGGAGTGGCAATGGGGAGACGATTCGGAGTGGGCAGGTGCGATCCCAACAGGTAGCCTCGGCAGGATCGTCTCCACCGTCGCAGTAGGTGCAGAAGGCGAGCACGGCTTTCTGGTGCGCTGCGAGAAGCACCATCTTGCTCGTCTGCTCGGTGTCACCTTTGCCGAATGCGAGAGCGCGCGCCCACTCAATGTCGCTGAAGTCAACCGTCGCTCTGCCGTAGTAGCGTTCGCGCATCCAATGCGTCGTGCGTCCATACTTCGGCGCGTTGTCAAAGAGTTTGTTGCGGCTGATCTTCAGGAGACCAGCGAGCGCGTTGATGATGGTCTTGAACTGCTCGTGGTTAGTCGGCTCCTGCGTCAAGTAAAACCTCCGCCGTGATCCTGCGATTCCCCGCCGCGCGGGCTGGATAGAAGTATGACCAGAGCGCCCGACTCATGTCCACGATCCGATCATCATCGGGATCGTTGTGCCTGCCTTGGCAGATACAACGGTCAACGACGAAGGCGATCCTAGAGAGTGTTCTGCCGTTTGGCAACTCCACCGAGAAGCGAACGCGGATGAACGGCTTGCGGTGCCAGATGCTTGGGAACTGACCGCCATAGGCGCGACGGATTGCTCTGATGAGGAGCGGTCCTGCTGCGGCGTAGAACTCAAGGTTGGCTGCGTATGGTCGCACGAGTTTCTTCCAGCCGCCCATGTCGCGCTTGTAGCAGTTCCATTCTGGGTGCGCCTTGCAGCGCCGTGGCGAGACGCTGACCCATTGCGAGGACGGATGCGCGGTGGTAGTCCACCAGGAGCCGTAGTCGGTTGGAGCGCACCGCTTACCGGCGCACCGCATGTTGCTCGCGTCATAGGGCGTGTAGAGTCCCTTGACCGTAGTCTCATTGACCCAGACCGGAGGAAGCGCCGAGAGTGCCGCAGCCAACAGCAGCGAGAAGATCATGGCTTGACCCAGATGGTCATATATGACTCGTGGATCGGCTGCACGCCATAATTCTCAAGGAAGACGCGCACGAGCGAACCTTTGCCTTCTGTTGGACTGAAGCAATCATCAACGGCGATGATGCAACCATGCGGCAGACGCTTATAGATCGCGCGCAGCTCATTGAGATGATGCTCGGCAGCAGCATCAAGTCCAGGAATATAGTCGTAGGAGTCAAGGTAGAGAAGGTCAATCTCGCCCGCACGCTTGAAGTTGACGAGGTAATCCACCGAGTCTCCGCAGGTAACATTGACGAGCGGGCAGGCACGCTGCGCGGTCTCAACGGCAATCGGGTCAATGTCAACCGAAAAGACCTCTCCGCCGAACCAGTCCCAGATGACCGTGCTCTGGCCGTCACCGTTCCAGTTGCCGATCCTACGAAGGCAACCAGTCTCAACGATGAGAGGCTTCCTCTTCGCGCTCAGGAGGCGAGCAATCTCCTGGAATGCTGCCCATCGGCGCGTGCTACCAAGATTCGGGTAGAAGACTTCCTCAAAGTTGCTCATCGTCACCCTTGCCATACCATGCGATGAAGTCATCAAGGTCAAGGATGATGAGCGCGCGGCGCTTCGTGCCTGCGCCTGGGGAGTCACCTACGACGAGTCCGGCGATCTGATCCGCCTTGACGGGCACCTCGCGGAGCCACTTGTCAAGGCGCTCTGGATACGACTTGCCAACCTTGCATTGCACGGCGATCCATTCGTTGGCAACATCCTGTTTGCCGCCGAACTGACCAATACGCTTGCCATTGAGTCGCTTCGCTACTTCGCGCTCAAAGGCATTGCCACGAGCGCGCGCGGTACGCCCTCTACGGCTGCGCTCTGCATTTGCCTCGGTGATTGCCTGATCCTTGAAACGCCCCATCAGAAGATGACGCGCGCAAGGCGTGACTTGAATCCGTCGGACATGAGGCGCTCATGTGACTCAACAAAGAGGATACCGTGCTTCACGCAGTCTTGGATCGTCTTGCGATTCCACGAAAGGTCGGAGAGGTAGAACCATCCTGTCGGAGCGGGATCGTCTACGGTCTCAAGGCTCAAGACTGCCCATGGTCTGCTGAGGAACTTGCTGTCCTCCACATAGCAGTAGGAGCCGTCCTGGACGAGTGAGCAGCCCTCCTCGAGGAAGTCTGCCGGTCGCACCACGCGGCTCACTTGACGCATCCCTTGTGCCGCCACTCGTAGCGGCTGTTTGCCTTGCTGCCTGCATAGGCGATGACCATCACGCGCTGCGCTGGGAAGGTGCGCTTATTCGGATCGGCATCCTCAACGATGATCCTGTTGCATTCACCGCACGATGCAGGAGTCCAGCGTGGCTTCAGGGATGGTCCACCGCGCTGCGTCTTCACGCCTGCCATTAGGAGAGGCTCCGCATCATCCAGATGGCCGTCGCCATCGTCAGGCAGATGCCTGCGAATGCGGCGCGCCATGCGCCAGCGGCTGCGAGTCTAGGGAAGGCTGCGACGACCAAGAAACAGGTCAGAATCTGACCGCACATCAACACCGCGCCGAGGAGATGGTAGGTATTCATTCCGCGATCCTATAGCAGAATGCGACGCAGAACCCTGCATGGTACGCGGGCTGGTCGGGAACCGGCGTGATCGCGCCACTCAGGACGAGTGCCTCCGCGAGATTCTCGTTCTCCGACCAATCCTTGAGGTAGAACTCACCAGGTCGCAGTTCCGTGTGGTCGCCAACATTCACCGAGAGTTTGCCGTATGGCTCGCGGGTGCGCGCCTCCACGGCGCAGATCGCAAGGCTGCCATCGGCGTAGGAATCCGTGTGGATTTCTACCGTCGCTGGCGTTGGATCAAACGCTGACGAGTATTCCAAGGTTGCGATGATCTTGTGTTCGCTCATAGTTCCTCCAGTCCAGCAACCAGTTGCCTGTAGGCATCTTCTGGCTCCGTATCCGTCGTGTCAAGTACCAAGTCTGCCTCTACGCTCATCCAGGCGATCTCGGTCACATCGTTGATCGCGTTGAGCGCGCCACCGGAGCGGCGCTCTCGCACGAGCGGCGAGGCTGTCACCCGCACCACCACGATGCTCGGATCAAGGTGCCGCAGGAATGCCACTTCACGGTCAAGCCGCACATCGTCAATGACGATCCTGCTGCCGAGTTTCTGCGCGTTGCGATACTTATGCTCCAGGCACCTGAGCAGGAAGTCGCGGTCAACCTCCCGCATGGCCGCGCCGAGCTGCTGGAGCAGTTCCCTGCCAGAGATAGCCTCCTCGCCGTTGAAGGTGCGGATTGGATAGGTGTCGTGCTTATCAAACGCTGGATGCGCCGAGGTGACGAGGCGCTTGATCTCGTCCGCGATGCCCAGGCGCTCATAGTTGCGATGCATCATCAGGTACATGGCAAGCGTAGACTTGCCAGCCTTCTGCGGTCCGATGAGTGCGATGTTTCTCATGCTTCCTCCCACTTGACTCGTTGAGCTTGCCTGATATACGCCATCCAGGCATAAACGCGGCTGCTATAGCGTTCCAAGAGACCGATTGCGCGGTTGCATGGGTGGCAGAGTAGACCGCGCACACATTTGCCGCAATTTGTGATCGCGCCGTTCACCGCCTTCTCCTCGTAGGAGCAGCACCTCGTGTCGTGGTCAATGTGAACGGCAAACCGCTCTCCGAGGTGGAGCGGTTCCTTGCACGCCTTGCAGCGTTCCTTCTGAAGCACGAGGAGATGCTCAAACTGCTCCAGGGTGATGCCGTGGCGCTTGCAGTTCACGAGCCGGAGCCTGCGCTCTCTGGCCTCGGCACTCTCCCTGTTCTCTCGGTAGTCGCGTGTCCTCATCGCATTGGCGCTTGGTTCCGTCCCTCTGCGGCGTGTCATGCCTTCCTCCGAAGGATGATGTCGCTCACCGAGGTAGGCGTTCCAGTCCTCGTTGAGTCAAAGTTTTTCTTAGGAGGATATAGGAGGTTCTTCTCTCCTTCTGCTCTGCTCTGCTCTAGAGCGTCCGTTTCCGTTATCCCCCCCCTATTTCTTGCACGCCAACTTTGTTGACGCTTACCCGACAAAGGGTCCACCTGATACCGAGAGTAGTTTGACACCGATGCGACACCGCCCTCACCGATGGTCAAGAGACCTTTTTCCACCAAGTTATCCACAGTCCTGCCGAGGCGTGGACCGAGACAATGTTTCAGGTGCGCGACGCTCTTGAAGACCCCACCGTTCCGCAGTTGCTTCGCCTCTGCGATGGTGTAGATGAACGCGCG
>JBJSXZ010000166.1:0-5027 GCA_046086645.1 Candidatus Limnocylindrus sp. | reverse complement strand
ACCTGGGCACGCACGTCCTGCCAGCGGCCCGAGCCGTGGATCCGAGCTACGGCGGGGTCGCGACGGGCACGGTTGTACTCGGCGTCCGCGTGGCGGCGGCTACGGAGGATCCCGGCGAGCGTGCGCGGCTTCGAAGGCATGATGCCTCGGGGCACGCCCCCTGGGATGAGCGCCGACTCAGACTACCACGACTTGGAGGTCGAGTAGCCCTGCAGCGCAGTTGTGCGCGGGCCCACGAGTGCGCAGCCGCGCAAGGCTCGCACTGCAAGGCAACGTGAGTGCCCGGTTACCTACGGCTCACGTTGAGATCCGCGCTGGATCCCGGCGCCGCCCCTCCGAACCCATGGCCGAGAGGCCAGCGAGCAGAACGAGTGCCCCTTGAATCACGAGAAGCCAGCCCTCAGGCACACGACCCGAGCCTAGGCACTTGCAGGAGGCAGGCTCGCCCCACGCCAGCAAGGAGCCGAGAGTACCGACCAAGAATCCTCCGAACACAGCCCCGGTCGCTGCAACCGAGAACTGGGCCGTCTTCGGGATGAGGATCAAGGCAGCCAGCAGGAGTTCCAGGATGCCCGCGCCTACATAGAGCGCCGCGGTCTGGCTCTCAATGAACTGGTCGGTCCACCACCGCTTGACCAGCGAGGTCGTGCAGAGGCCGAGGACGAGAGCGAGTCTGAGGATCCGCGCCATGGCCTTACGGTGGCTCGCCAAGAGCAACCTCTGCGCGCACCTGTTGCCCCTCCAGAACCTCAACGTCTTGCGTGGTGGCCGCAGATCCGGAGCGGAGGACCACGAGTCTGTACTTGCCCTTCATCAATGGCAGGAACGCTGGCGCGGAGGTTCTTGAAGCGCTGTCAAGCGGAAACACCATGAGATGCACGGGCATGCCCATCAGTCCATCGATCGGCTCCGCACTCACGATCGCATCGAGAACAGGCGCGCCACGTTCGCGGACGGTCAACCATACGCCGGATGGGGGCGCGAACTCAAACTCATGCTCTGTTGTCGCGCCGGCCTCGATCTCGATGCTCTTGGGTGAACTGCGAAGCCCGGCGAGCTCAAGCTGGACAGTCCGCACTCCTGCGGGAACCGAGCGGAATCTCCACTGCCCAGGAGCTACGGCCTCGCCGACGAGGAAGACCTCCGTCACTTCGCCGGGTCTCCCCACAGCCGCGACCCGTGATCCGCCCAGTCTGACTCGCAACTTCGGCCTGTTCGTGGTCGAGGCCAAGGAGTACTCGGTCGGAACAGCCATGCGCGCGAGAAGACCTCCGCGCCCGGTCACGCCATCCCTCCACGTAACGCCGACCGACTGGATCGGACCGCCACCCAGAAGGTCACTCGCGCGGAGCAGCCGTGTCCGCACAAGGGCGGGCTCCAAGAAGGGAGAACTCAACGTGAAGCGGGCATCCTCCAAGTCGCTGTCAACGAGTACACGCGCGAGAATCTCATTGTCCGCCAGGCCCGCTGAAGCTCGCTCTCCCCCGGTCCGTAGGCTCCAAGCCGAACTCCCGAGGATCTCTGGAGCCGTTAGGGGGCGGTCGCGCTCCGCTGGGTCCAGTCGCACCGTTGCAGCGGGAGCCGGCTCGTTGGTCCTACTATCTACAAGCGCGATTCTCAGGTAGCGGCGCAGGGCCACGGTGATCCGCAAGTCGTGGGTGTCTCGCGTGACAGTGCGAGCAGGGTCCAACCCGGTAATGTGGGTGACGACGTGGTCGATCGTGTCGACGGTCACCCGGTTGGGTTCGTTGGGCATGCCGTAGAGCATGAACCTGCCGGCCCCATCAGTGGTCGTCTCCTGGGACAACATCTCATCGGGCAAGTCGCGCTGGAACAGCCTAACGCTGTCGCTGGCCATCGTCGGATCGCTCGGCGAGAGAAGGAGAACTCTCACGCCCTCAAGGGGCTGCCCGTCTCTCGTGGTCACCGTCCCGCCAACGCTGATTGCAGTTGGGATCCGGAGCACGATCGACGCGGGCTCGCTGCCAGCGTCTGCGGGCACGCGTGGTCCAACGGTACGGACATGACCCCCGCCGAACGCAACGATCTGCCACCAGCCCTGACGAGCGGGAAGGAGGAGCGCGACATTGCCGTGCTCGTCAGTCGTGCCACGCACGGCGTCGTCAGAACGCGACGGCAGGCCCACTGGGTCGTCGGCCGCTCGCAGCGCGACTACGGTGGCGCCTGGGATCGGACGACCATCCTGGTCTCGGACGCACGTGACGGTCAGTGTTCGCGTCGTCAGGGCCGGCTGCCTCGGTACGGCACCTCGACTAGGAGTCCCCTGAAGCACCGGGGCCGGCAGCCCCTGCTGGTCAGCAGCCCTCGGCGCCTCTGTCACGACGACCTTCGTCGCGCTCGAGACGTCTTGGTGCCGGACGTAGACCGTGGCGACCAGGGCACAGAGGAACGCGCATGCCAGCACGGCCATGCGGTACGACCTAGGCGTGGTCATGCGGAGTGCTTCCCCTCGAGCGCCAACGACTCGCGACCGCCGGCAAGACCCCCGACTACCTACCCCCTCCCTAGGGGCAGGAACACTCGCGCCACCGCCTGTCGCGCCAGTGCCCCGAGCCGGGCGGGACCTGAAAGGTGTCGTCGGTGACATTGGGGTCGGAGGCGTAGACGCAGGTGACCGGGCACTCCTGCTGGAGGCACTGCGTGTTGACGGGGTTGCCCGAGACATCTGTGATGCCGGCCGTGTCGCACTCAATCTGCCCAGGCAGGTCCATCTGCACGAACTCGATCGTGTTGGGATTGCCATCATCAGGCTGAGCACAGATACAGATCAGGCGATAGCCGATGAGCACCTCACCGTCGCGGATCTCCTGAGGAACGCCGAAGGAGCACTGGTAGGTCGGCGGACAGGGCCCGGTGCAGGCGAAGCCACCAAACACCCAATTCTCGTTGGGCGGGAAGCCGCCCATGTTGATCTCGGCCCGCATCACTTCGCAGGCACCGTTGTTGCCGGAGCCCCACGCGAGCTGCGCCGTGCCTGCGAGCATGCCGATCAGGCCCAAGACAACAGCCGCCGAAGACCACCCGCGATGACTTGCCATGCCACATCTCCTCTCAAGCGCCGCCAGACTACCTAGCGAGACCAGATGCGCGGACGCTAGCCCCCCCCCGTCACAGTTCTGTCACGGCCCATAGGGCCAAGGCCCCGCCTTCGAACGACCGCCGAGGCATGTGGCGCCTGGACGGAGCAGGTGGCCGATACGCGCCCGTCCTTCAAGGAGGAACGCCCGCGAGGATGGGCCTCACGGGCGTAGACGCCGGGCGCGTGGAGCGCCGAGCTACCGGACGTCGCCCTCGAAGAGCACGGTCCCGTCCTTGTCGCGCAGGCTGACCCGCACGACCTCTCCCTCGGGGACGCCGCGGTCGAGTCGGATCTGCGACGCGACTCGCCACACGAGGAGCCGGTTCTTCGCCTCCTCGTGGGCCTCCTCCTCGGAGGTGAACACCGTGGGGTGCTCGTCCATGGTGAGGCCGCCCGCGAACTGGAGGCGCAGACCGTCGAGGGTCGTCTGGAAGCAGACGTCGGGGAGGGTCGAGGCAGGGCCGGGGTCGCTCACGACCCAGATCGGAGTCTTGGCGTCGATCCTCATGGCGCCTTCCCCGCGGGCACGGCCCGCTCCACGTTGGCGAACCCGGGGCCGTTGCCCTCGGGGTCGCTCTGGAGGTCGATCCACCACTCGGTCCCGTTGGGCATGCGCACCAGCACGGCGGGGAAGCCCCCGTCGCCCATCGTCGCGCCGAGGATCTTCCCCCCGGCCAGGGCGTTGAGGCGCTCGACCGTGCCCGGGGCCTCGTCGGCGCGGCTCACTTCGCAGCGTCCTTCGCGGCGGGCGCCGCGTCCGTCGGCTGCTTCGCGCGCGTCTGCAGCCCGAAGAAGAGGAACCCGTTCCAGCTCGTGCCCGTGACCGCCTTGGCGATCGCGGAGAGCGAGCGCCAGGTCTTCCCCTCGTAGCCGAACCCGGCGTCGAGGACCTGGACCTTGATCTCCTTGCCCTGGAACGTGCGGGTCAGGACCCCGCCGGGCCGGGGGAGGCGCGCGTCGCGCTCGACCGGGGGCGGCGCGGCCTTCGGGGGTGCCGCGGGGGCGGGGGTCGCCTTCGCGGCGGCCTTGCCCTTGGGGGCGGCCTGTGCCGGGGGCTTCGGGGTGCTCTTGGTCGCCTTCTTCGAGGCGGCCTTCTTGGTCGTCTTCGTTGCCATGGTCAGTCTCCTGCCGGCGGGGGGACTCCCCACCGGTCGGGTCGCATCAGGGCTCTGGTCGGGGGACCCCTCAAGGGCTTTCTGCCGCCCCCGGAGGCCGAGAATCTGGCGTCTGCGGGCCGCTAGGCTGCTGGAAGGGGGGCGGCGCGGGGGGCTCAGATCCACCCCTGCTCCCGCCCTTCCGTGGCCTCGATGAACTCCCGGCAGACCCGGCATCCGGCGGCGCGTCCGCTGGACCGGTTGGTCTGCCCGCAGATCGGGCACATGGGGGAGCGGGGGCTGCCGCGCCCCTCGTCCTGCACGGCCTCCCGCTCTGCCTCCTCGACGGGGTCCCCCGAAGGGGAGTCCGGGGAGTCAGTGGAGTGTTGCGGACCGGTCCTCGCGCGCGCGGCCGCGGGGCCCGCGCGTGCGTACACGTAGCGCGAAGGGCCCCGCCCCACTCCACTGACTCCACTACTCCCCTCCCCCTGGTCGTGGTCGGGTCGGTCGCCGACGGCACGCACCCCCCAGCGCGCCAGGCCGTCCCGCTCGCCTCGCCTCTCGAACACGAGGCCCTGGACGACGCGCCCGGCGCTCTTCTGGAGGTACTTCCCGAGGCGCCGCGCGTCCGGCTTCCCGCCGTGCTCGGCGCCGACGCCGACGATGGCGTCGTGGAGTGCCTGGGAGCTGGCGCGGAACATGCCGGGAATTCCCTCCAGGGTTCTCCCGGGAGGCCAAACCGCCTATGCGTGGTCGTGCTGCTGTTTCAAGCAGAACGCCGATGGAAGCGTGTCGGTCATTTGGGACTACGCCTCTTCTGGCGTGTATTGTGA
>JBJSXZ010000165.1:0-3744 GCA_046086645.1 Candidatus Limnocylindrus sp. | reverse complement strand
CGCACCCAATTGCATCGGTACCGAAGCGGAACTCCACACCGAGGCGACGGGCGAGACGTTCCATTGCGAGCGGTGCCTCGTGCATCCCGCCCTGGGGGTGCCAGGTGCCGAACTGCGCTTCGATGTACGGAATCGAGAGGAAGGCGCCCGGAACGCTCTGCGGCGTGCTGCCGAGGTAGATCGACTTGTACCGCATCACGTGGCGAATGCGCTCGTCGTAGAAGGTGCGGTTGATGCGGCGGCTGTACGGCGTTGCGGCATCGAGGCGGATGCCGGCGAGCCACGACATCGGGGCAAGCAGGCTGAGCGGACTCAGCGTCTGACGGAAGAAGGTGCGGTCAAGTTCGCGCCAGAGCCTCTCGCCGCGGCGCATGAAGGCGGGAATGCCCGCTGCGTCGCGAGGGTCAAGTGCGCCGAAGCTTGCGGCGAGCTTGGCGAGGTCGCTCGAAGTCTCCAGCACGCTGCCGTCGGCGAAAAAGGTGCGGGATGCCGGCTCTACCTTGAGCAGGGTCAGGTCGTCGCTCCGCCTCCCACCCGCAGCGTGCCAGAGCTGATCGAAGAGCTCCGGGAGGGTGAAGATCGTCGGCCCGCTGTCCCAGCGGTACGGCCCGATCTCGCGGCGCCCCATCTTTCCGCCGGGGCGGGTGCCGCGCTCAACGACGGTGACGGCGACCCCTTCGGCCGCGAGGCGAATGGCGGCCGCGAGGCCGGCAAGCCCGGCGCCAATCACGACAACGCGCTTCGGCGTCGCCGCGCTCATCTGCGTTGTACGAACGCGCGGCCGACCGAGGCGCTCAGGGCGAGTGTCGTACCGGCAAGCGCCAGCATGCCTGCTGGCAGTGCTCCATCAACCGGAAGTGTCAAGAGGACAAGAAGGGTGATGAGGGCGCCGATGGTGACGTTGGCGATGAGAAAGAGCCGGTAGAGGCGTCGGCCCGCCTCGCCCGCTGCATTGCGGCCGATGATGCAGAGTGCGAGATAGGGGAGCGCGAAGAGTGCAACTCGTCCGCCGGAGGTGAGTGCGAAGAGTGCGCAGCCAACAAGGGTGAACCAGAACGCGGCGAAGAGCGCGGTCCCGCGACGGCCGAGGAGGACAGCGATGGTGCGCACCCCCGCCGCTGCGTCCTCATCGCGATCAGTGATGGTGGTGAGCGCATGGGCACCGATCCCCCAGGCGGCGAAGACGAACACCGGTGCATCGATGGTGTTCGTGCTGCCAGCTGCATGGAGTCCTACCTGGAGCGGGATGGCGTAGAGCACATTGGTGAGCGAGTCGAGGATCGGTCGCCCCTTGAGGCGCGTTGGCGGCGCGTTATACGCCGCCGAGAGAAGCAGGAGGGCGGTCAGTGAGAGCAGTGCGAGCGGCGGAAGCGCAACCGCGGTGAAGATCAAGAAGGGGACGAGGAGGAGGGTGCTCGCGATCGCATGGCGCGCGAGCAGCGGCTTTGGCGTGATCGCCCCCTCAACTCCACCCTTGCGGGGGTTGAGCGCATCCGTTTCAAAATCGTAGTAGTCATTGGGTGCGTGGAGGAAATAGTTGTAGGGGAATAGGAAGAAGGCGAAGAGGATGACGTCACTCAGCACGACGTGGCCCCGTAGTGCAGCTGCACCCCAGAGGAGCGGCATCGATGTGTTGAGCCAGAGGAGGGGGCGCGAGATCTCTATCGCCTTGAATAGATGACGCACGGTAGTTCCCTCCTTACGCCCCTATCGTAGGGGAGCGGGCTACACTTAGTTTCTATGTCAACTCGCCGCTCGCCGCACAGCATTCTTGGCGTTGAACCAGGGGCGAGCCCTGATGAGATTCGTGCCGCGCGCCGCCGTCTCGCCCGCGCCCACCATCCCGACCGCTTTGCAGGCGATCCAGCCGGCGCACGTGGAGCGACGCGCGAGATGGCACTTATCAACGCTGCCGCCCAGGCGCTCCTCGGCGAAGCCTTGGCGACCCAGCCGCCCGCCCCAACGGCGCCGATAAAGGGCGGACACCGCGCCGAGCGACCGGTGACCGGACGTGTCACCGTTGATGGCGGGATGCAAACGAATGCGCGTACAAGCACGCCAACCTCGGTGCGCTGGCGCACCCCAGCGCCATCGAACGTATCGCACACGCGATCGCCGGAGCCACTCGTTGGATCACCCGCAGGGCCCGTGCAGCGGCGCATCGATCCAGAGCATGTGAACCGCCCACGTCCGAGCCTTGATGTCGCGCGCAATCTGCGCGTGACGTTCGGTCGCTATGCCGGCGGCACGATAGCGCAGATCGCGCGCCTCGACCCGGGCTACCTGGCGTGGTGCGTGGACAACGTCCGTCGCGATGCCGATCTCGTTGCCGCAGCAAATGTCATGCTCGATGAGCTCGCCCGTACGGGGCGCTACCGTCGCCCGCCTCGTGGCAGCCTCTTCCGCCCATCCCCCAACGCATACGGCGCTACCCTCGGAGAAGATGAAGATGCGTAACCGCCTCTCCCGCACTCTTGCCGTGCTCCTGGTTGTTGCCAGTGCGAGCGCTTTACTCGCTGCCTGCACTCCGACGCCACCGCCCGACGGCAGTCTGCCGTGCAATTCGTCGATTGACGTGCAGCGCGCCGTTGGGTTTGACGTATCGCTCGAGGCACAACTCCCAGTCGCAGGTTGGAGCGCGGTGCCGACTCAGGTTGACTCGGGTCGTGAGTGTTCAGAGGCACGACTTGGACCGCTCTGGGGCGCTGGCGTTCGAGAGCTTCGCTCTGCAGGAGCGATCTTCGACAACCCTGACCGGACCGGCTACACGTTGGTCGTCTACCGCGCCAACGAGTTGACACTGGATGCACTTGCCTATGCGTTTGAGCGTGGCGCACGCGGAGGGCGCAAGACGCAAGATATTCGAACGAGCGATGAGGTCGTGAACGGCTGGCCCGCATTCCGTATGACACTGATAAACGGTGATCACCGCCAGGTCATCGTCCTCTTTGCGGTTCCTTCAGAGGCGCCACTCGTTCGCGGCGTGCTGACGTCCGACCTACCTGATGCAGAGGTCAGCGCTGTCGTGCAGGAGTACAGCGACGCAATCAAGTAGTGCGTGTTGCGACGGCTAGGCCGAGGTGGCTGGGAGCTCCTTCAGGCCAAATCGTGTTTCAAGTTGTTCGGCGGTTTGGAAACCAACGGCACCGACCGGCTGCGCTCCGGCACCCTTGAAGAAGGCGATGGTCGGGATCGACATGATGTTGAATGATCGCTGGAGCACCGGGTTCTCGTCGACGTTCACCTTGACGATATCGACTCGCCCATCGTATCGGGCGGCAAGCTTTTCCAGCTCTGGCGCCACGAGCTTGCAGGGGCCACACCAGGGGGCCCAGAAGTCAACGATCACCGGGCGCGGCGCATTGGCTACGTCCTGCTCAAAGGTTGCGTCGCTCGTGTGCTTGATTTCCGCCATCTCACCCTCCGCTCGTACGCTTAATCGACAGGTTCATCATAGCGAATGCCACAAGTGGACTCCTCTGGGTGCGGCGACGGTGGTGTAACAACGGGGCGGCTAGGATGGGGGAGTGAAAAAGGAAACAGCACGAGCGGTTCAGGCGCGCGACGCCTCGGCGGCGCACGGCGCCATTGAGGCCGCGACGATCGAGTTGATCCGCGCCATCGGCGAGGATCCGACCCGCGATGGACTCCGCGAGACACCGGCCCGAGTGGCGCGCTCCTATGTCGAGATGACCGCTGGCTATGAGATGGATCCACGCGAGATCCTCGGTACCGTGTTTGAAG
>JBJSXZ010000164.1:0-3767 GCA_046086645.1 Candidatus Limnocylindrus sp. | reverse complement strand
AGGATGACGTGCGCGACTTTGTCTTGTGGAAGGCGGCAAAGGCGGGCGAGCCATCCTTGCTGTATTCATCAGACTCAACGCGCTCCCCGACACGCATCGCCTCGGGATCAAGTCGAGCCAACGCGCCGTAAGCCGGCCATGACGCGATACGGAAGAAGACTGATCCGTCATCGGCACGATAGGCATGGCCGTTCGCGAGGAGCTGCTCAACGAGGGCTACCTGCTCAGGAATATGGTCGGTGGCTCGTGGCATGACATCGGGAGTGCTCATGCGCAGCGCAGCCATGTCGGCGCGGAAGACCGCCTCCCAGCGGTCCGTCATCGCGCGGATCTCCACCCCCTCAGCTGCAGCCGCCCGAATGATCTTGTCGTCGATGTCGGTGAGGTTCACCACCCAGCGAACCACGTGGCCCCGAGCGCGGAGCCAGCGCACAAGAAGGTCGGCGAAGAGGAAACTGCGGAAATTACCGATATGCGCCGGCCCATAGATTGTGGGCCCGCAGGAGTAGATCGTTGTCTGCTCCCTGTTGAGGGGAACGAACGCTCGCGTCTCGCCGGAGAGTGTGTCGCGAAACTGGAGCGCCATCATCCCTCCCCTTGCGCGAGCACGAGGGCGGTGCAGCGGATTGCTCGACCAACTCCCTCGTCACCAACCAGATTACCTGTTGACGCCTTCGCATTCACCGAGCCCGCTGGAAGACCGAGCAGTCGCGCAACATTGCCGGCAATCTCGTCGAGGTGCGGTGACAGCTGTGGCTCTTTCGCCGTAATGAGGAGGTCGACACGAAGCGGCGTGGTACCTGCCGTGCGGCATCGGCGCACAACGTCAGAGAGCAGAACGCTGCTCGCGACACCGGTTGGCGTTCGCGCATCTGCGGGAAAGATGCGCCCGAGGTCGCCGAGGCCAGCGGCACCGAGGAGGGCATCCGCCACCGCATGAAGCACCACATCGCCGTCTGAATGTCCGGTAAGTGCTGGGCTCCCGAGGAATGCACGACCGCCAAGCATCAGCTCGCCGCTTGCGCCGACCGGATGGGCGTCGTCGCCCCAGCCGATCCGCACGGCACCAGTCCGCAGGCCGGCCAGTTCGGGCGGAGGTTGAGTGCCAATGAGTGCACCAAGAATTGCGGCATCTGCTGGCGTCGTAAGTTTGCGCAGTCTCTCTGCACCATCAACGAGTGCGACGGGGATGTTGCACGACTCCAGGATCGAGGCATCATCGCTCGCAGTGTTGCCGCGCTCCAGGAGTGCGGCAAGAAACGTTGCAACATGCCGCTGTGCAATACCTTGCGGTGTTTGCGCGGCACGCAGCGTGGTGCGATCGATCGTTCCTGCGCTCTGCGCGCTCCCGTCCGCTAGGTTCTCGATCCATTTCACGGTGTCGTGAATCGGCAGCGCAGGTATCGCCGCACCCACGCGGACCGCTGCTGCAGCGACCTGTTCGAATATCTCCGCGGTGACGCCTGGGCGCGCAACGTCGTGAACCAAAAGTGCGGCTGCAGGCTTACCAGGCGCTCGCTCAAGTGCCTCGATTCCCGCGGCAACCGATGCGGCGCGCGTTGGACCACCAGCAACAACGCTGGTCACCGCTACGGGAAGCCACGGGAGCTCGGCATATGAACCGACACGCTCTGCCGGGACAACGAGCACCATGCGAGCGTGACCCGACGCCTCGCTTGCTGCGGTCAGCACTCGCTGCAACGCAGGTGTGCCGGCAACGGTGAGCAGCCCTTTCTCAGCACCGCCCATGCGTACGCCGCTCCCGGCGGCAACGATGACCAGATCGAAGCTGGCGCTATCGACCATCGAGTGCCTCGCGAATTGCTTCGCTCAACGTGGCGACGGCAATAACCTTCATCCCCTCTGGACTCGGCTCTGCCTGCGAACCGCGTCGCGGGGCGGGAACGATCGCACAGGTGAATCCGTGGCGTGCGGCCTCGCGCAGTCGACGGGCAAGGCCAGAGACCGGCCGTAGTTCACCAAGGAGGCCAACCTCGCCGATCGCAACAGTGAGGCGATTGATTGGCATATCGCCATGAGCAGATGCGAGAGCGAGGGCGAGCGGCAGGTCGAGTGCAGGCTCGTCCAGTTCAATCCCGCCGACAAGGTTGGCGTAAATATCACGGTCGCCAAGTTGGATGCCGGCGCGGCGTACGAGCACGGCGGCAAGAAGTGCGAGGCGTGCCGTATCAAGCCCTCGACCGGTGCGTCGCGGCGCACCGAATGCGGTGCCAGCGACGAGCGCCTGCACCTCAACGAGCATCGGGCGGCTCCCCTCAAGTAGCGGGGCGACGACCGCGCCTGGTGCTCGCACCTCTCGGTCATCGATGAATGCGCGACCTGGATCCTCGATGGCGATGAGTCCGCGCTCGCTCATCTCCAGGAGGCCGAGCTCATCGGTAGAGCCGAAGCGATTCTTTGCTGCACGCAAGGTGCGAAGTGAGCCATGCCGATCGCCGTCGAGCATGATGACCGCGTCGACGAGGTGCTCAAGGGTCTTCGGTCCAGCGATACTCCCCTCTTTGGTGACATGGCCGACAAGGATCGTCGCGGCGCCGGTCTCTCGCGCGACGCGCGCGAGCACCGCCGCACTCTCACGCACCTGGCCAACGCTCCCTGCAACCCCATCGAGCGAATCGACGGTTGCTGTTTGAATGGAGTCGACGATGAGCAGTGTGGGGCGACTAGCGCGGGCCGCCTCGCCAATCAGTTCGGCATCATGCTCCGAGAAGAGTTCCATCGCATCGGCTGTCGGGCCGCCCATGAGCCCGAGGCGTGCGGCACGATCGGCAATTTGCGCAGCAGACTCCTCGCCCGAGGCGTAGAGGATTCGACCGCCACCAGTAGCGATCCCCGAAGCTGCCTGGAGGAGGAGTGTGCTCTTGCCGATTCCTGGCTCACCGCCGAGTAGCACGATTGATCCAGGGACAACGCCGCCGCCAAGGACCCGGTCAAGCTCGGCAATGCCGAGTGGAACGCGTGGTGCCCGCTCGCCAGCGGCGGTGCGCAAGGGGCGAGGTGAGAGTTGCCGACGTACGCCAACTGCGAGACCAGCACCGGGCCTTCGTGCTGGCTCTTTGATGGTCTCGACTAGCGTCTCCCACTTGCCACAGTTGCGGCAAGGCTGCTCATACGCTGGAAACTCGAAGGCGCAGCTTTGGCAGAGCCAGACGTTTCGTTGGCGCTTCGCCATCGGGGCCGCGCCCCGACTCAGTCCGCTGCGCCGACCGGCTCGGCCGGGGCAGCCAGGCTCGCGGAACCGGCTGGCTCTTGCAGCATGATCTCTACGCGATCGCCAACGAGGTCGACGGTATAAGCGGCGCCGATCGGATCTTCTGCGCGAAGGAGCCGTTCAGCGAGTGGATCCTCGACAAAGGTCTGAATCGCGCGTCGAAGCGGTCGCGCACCATATGCAGCATCCGACCCAACCTTGATGAGGTAGTCTTTTGCCGCATCGGTAATCTTCAGTTCGTGCCCTTGGACGCGGAGTTGCGTCACGACACGCTTCACGAGTAGGTCGACGATGCGCCGCATCTCTTCTTGCGAGAGTGGGCGGAAGACGATGCTTGAGTCGACGCGGTTGAGGAATTCTGGGCGGAATGTCTTCTTCAACTCTTCATCGACCTTAGCGCTGATCAGGCCGTAGTTGTCTTCGGCGCGCCCCTCTGTTCCTGCATTGCGCGCCCGGAAGCCGAGAGACGATGGCGACTGGATCTGGCGAGCGCCCAGATTCGACGTCATGATTAGGATCACGTTGCGGAAATCAA
>JBJSXZ010000163.1:0-4785 GCA_046086645.1 Candidatus Limnocylindrus sp. | reverse complement strand
GCTGGCGCATGCCGCCGGAGAGCTCATGCGGGTACTGCCGAACGCGCTGATCTGGCTGCGAGATCTCCACCTGCTCGAGGTAGCCGACCGCCAGCTTTTTCGCCTCGCGCCAGCTGAGCTTGCGGTGCGCAACGATCACCTCAGAAATCTGCTCCCCAATTGTCGTCACAGGGTTCAGCGCCGAGAGCGGCTCCTGGAAGATCACGCCGATCCCGCCGCCGCGGATGGGCCGCAGTGCTTCTTCAGAGAGGCCGACAAGCTCCTTCCCCTTGAACCGCACCGAGCCCTCGATGATTGACTGGCGCCGGCTGAGAAGCGAGATAAGCGCCAAGGCTGAGACGGTCTTTCCCGATCCGGACTCGCCCACCACGGCGAGGCACTCGCCCTCATTCAGGTCAAACGAGACCCCGTCTACCACTCGTAGTAATCCGCGCGAGGTTCGGAACGAAATCCCGAGGTCTCGAACTTCTAGGAGCGGCGCGGCGCGCTTGATCATGAGCGACGTCCCTCTGGCTCGAGGCTGTCACGGAGCGCATCTCCGATCATGTTGACGGATAGCGAGGTCATGACGATGAAGAGGCCAGGGAAGAAGAGCCACCACCAGTTACCCTGAAGGAGGAAGTCTTCCGCGTTGGAGAGCATGTTCCCCCATGTCGGAGTGAGTGGCGACACGCCAAATCCTAGGAAGCTGATGAACGCTTCGCCGATGATTGCTCCACCGACCGCGAAGGGAAAACTCACCACAACAGGTCCGATCGCATTTGGAAGGACATGCCGCAAAGCGACGCGAAGTGGGCGAACGCCGAGCGCTCGAGCAGCCTCAATGAACTCCATCTCTCGAAGCGCGAGCACCTGACCGCGGACAAGACGTGCCGTGCCCATCCAGCCAAAGACGACGAAAACTATGATGACGGTTTGCAGCCCTGTGCCACCAAGAGCGGTGAGAATCCGCGCCCCGACAATGATGACAAAGAGGCTAGGGATAGCCAGGAAGACATCGGTGAGTCGCATTAAGAACGAGTCGAGCCTTCCGCCGAAATACCCGGCCATGATTCCGACGAGGGTGCCGATGCTGATTGACCCGAGTGCAGCGATGAAGCCAATTAAGAGCGAGGCGCGACCGCCATTAACGACTAGGGTGTAGACATCAAGTTGGAGCTGCGCCGTTTCGCCAAAGATGTGCTCAAGCGATGGCGCACGCCCGAGGAATACCTCTTCACTTGGGGTCGGGATTTCACCATAGCGGAACGGTGCAAAGATCGGACCGATGATGACGAATGCGAAGACGATGCCAAGGATGATGAGCCCGAGTGGGCCTTGTCGACCAGCAAAGAAACGACGTCGGGCCTGGCGCCACGGGCTTTCGGCGCGGTGTGCAGCGCGACCATCCATGGTTGCAGCCTGCTTCTTCACAGTCGCACACGCGGATCAAGGATCGCGTAGAGGAGGTCGGAGATGAGATTCCCAATCACGACCATGAGCGAGGCGATTAAGAGGATCGCCATCAGCACAGGGTAGTCGAGACCATTTGTTGCAAGTAAGGTCAGACGACCAACGCCAGGCCACGAGAAGATCGTTTCCGTGATAAGTGCCCCGCCGAAGAGGAAGGGAAAGGCGAGCCCCAGGTTGGTGGCGAAGGGGACGAGAGCGGTCCGCAAGGCGTGGCGCACGATTACACGGCGGTACGGGAGGCCCTTTGCACGCGCAGTACGTACGTGCTCCATCGACATTGAGTCGATCACCGATGCGCGTACGTATCGAGAATCACCGGCTACGCTGATGATGACGAGTGTAGAGACGGGCAAGATGAGGTGACGGGCTAAATCGATGAGTGCCGCGACAGGATCAAGGCCAAAGTACTGCCAATAGAGCTCACTCCCGAATGCGGGGAACTGCCGTGCATCGGTCATGCCGCTCACTGGAGTCCAACCGAGGGTTACCGCGAAAATCCAAATGAGCATAAAGCCCAAAATGAAGGTCGGGAATGTAGATGTAACGTAAGTGAGTGTGGTGACCGTATTATCAAATCGAGACCCATTCTTGAGGCCAGTCCAGACTCCAAGGATGACGGCAAGCGTTAGCCAGATCAGAATTGAGAGGCCGGCGAGCATCAAGGTTGGGAGCGCGGCTTGAGTGATCATATCGGCGACACTCTCTCCGTTTGCGTAGGAGTAGCCGAGCTCTCCGTGCAGTATTCCAGTGTTGACGCCAGAGAGCGCGGTCGGGAGAAATGCAGGGAGCCCGGTCGGACCGACCAAGGCGTCAAGCCCGTCCGAGTCGCGGCGGCATGCGCCAAGCCAGCGGCAATATTGCACCGGGACTGGCTTATCGAGACCGAGCGATTTGAGATATCCCTCTTTCTGCTCAGCGGTATATTTCGGGTTCTCGGCAAACTTTTGCTCTGGCCCACCTGGCGCAGCAAGGATGAGGGCATAGATCAATACGCTTGATCCAAGCATGATCATCGCGCCGAGCGCAATGCGCTTGAGTGCAAACTTGATCACGGTGCCCCCTTCCCCTCCCGCGGATCATAGCAATAGCCATGCAATTGACGTGGCATGTGACGTATATGCAATCGCCGCGAGCCCCTTGCGGGGACCCGCGGCGATTGCGGCACTTACGAGTGCGAGCGGACTAGTTCGACGTTACGTCGAGCTCGTACGCGTTCCAGATTGGGCCCCAGGCCTGGTGAGGAATGTACCCACTGACATTGTTCGACACCAGCGTGATGTCAAGCCAGTAGTGGAGCGGGATCGTGACCACGTTTGCGGCCATCACATCCTGCACCTTGTACATCAACTTCTTCTGGACTGGTACGTCCACCGAAGTCTTCACGGCATCCAGAAGCTCATCCAGCTTTGGAATGTTGACGAACTGATCGTTGCCACCGCCGTTTGCCTCTAACTGGGTCGAGTGATACGAGTCGTACCCGCTCGGCTCAATCGATGGAATGCCGAACGCATGAAGTGCGACGTCAAACGACCCCTGTGCAAGGTTGCACTTGGTGTTCGGCGGCGTATCGGTCAAGGTTCCGAAGAGGACACCCGACCCAACTGCGTCGACGATTCCGGCAATATTAATCTTTTTAAGCTCAGCAACGAGCAACTGCAACTTGGCACCGCGTGTCGGCTTCAACGTTGTGCAGAAGTCGATGATCGCTTCATCCCGGTCGCCATCACCGTCGATATCTTTATCGACGATGTCGTTGTCGTTCGTGTCCTCCCAGCCGCCTGCAGCGAGTGCTGCCGCTGCGGCTGCAAGATCCTTCTTCAGCGGAGCGTCAATCTCCTTGTAGAAGAAGAAGGCCGGCAACTCCATGTTTGTCGCGATGGTTCCAGCGCCGCCTTCAATCTTGTTGAGGTACTGGGTGCGATCAACTGCATAACTAATCGCTTGGCGAATGGCCAAGTCAGATGCGGGGCAACCACCACCACGTGCATCACGTGTGGGCAAGAGGCCGTCCGGATCCGATTCGGCTGGTACCCCGTCGCTGCAGACCGTTTCTGAGAAGTTCGGGCGGAGGAACTCCACCGTGAACGCATTCAGGAGCTTGCGCTCTGCGCCAAGGTCTGCCGTTGGAAGGTACTGCGATCCGTCAAGGTCGGTAACCATATCAAGCTCACCCGCGCGGAATTTCGCCGTGCAGGTTGCTGGCGCACCACACACGATGTACTTGATCCGGGCAAGTTTGGCCTGCTCGCCAGTGCGTGGATCACTCCAGTACTTGTTGCGCACGAGCACCGTCTCGATGCCTGGTGTGCGGCTTTCGTAATGGAAGGCACCACTCGTTGGCACGTTCGGCAGATCCCGGGTGCGATAGCCCGCGCCAAGGAGCATGTCGGTTGACGAGTCAGTGAGTGGATTTGCTTCCGGGTCTGCTGTGCCGAGCGTGAACTGCGTGTAGTAATGCTCCGGCGCAACCGAAGGACCATACTTCAGGTTCTGGTAGATGTTGCTGTAGTGGACGGTCATCGTCTCACCCTCGCGACCATCCTTGCCAGTACCCTCAGCGCAGTCAATTGCCGAGATGTCCTCGGTACCGATCTTTGACACCGCAGTGTTTGCCTCGTCCATGATCCACTCGCGTGCGAACTGGTAGTCCGCGCAGGTGAGATCAACGCCATCCGACCACTTCCATGGGCGGAGGTACCAGGTCACGGTTGCTGCATCTTCACCATCCGCATCGTCGCCAAGGCGAATGCCCTTGTTCTTGACGCTTGGTGCGACGTACGCCATCCACGGCTCGAGCAAGAGATTCTCATTCAATCGGAGCAGCCCGTCGTGGGTTGCGCCAACGAGGTTGCTCGACATCACCGTGCTGTAGTAGAACGGGTTCAGGCTGTCTGCGTCCTGAAAGTCGCCGATGAGCAGCGTTCCGCCCTCAACGATCTCTGGAGTTGGAGTTGGACTTGCGCTCTCTTCGGCTGTCGATCCACATGCTGCAGCGAGCAGTGACGCGATCAGCGCAAACGTCGCAAGAAGCGTCGTTTTTCGCATGATTCTCCTCCTTAGCGACCCCCCACCTGAGGGACCGACAGATTGAAGCGCAAGTTGCGCTTGCGGGGATCTTATCCGATCCCGAGCACGAGGAGAACTGCCTGACGCAGATTTTGTGCGGGCCCGCCTATCCCTTACGGCTGGAGGCGGCGGATCTCCCAGCCGGGGCCACCCGCGGCGGCAGGGGTGGCAACACGAGCGTACTCAAAGCGATCGTGGAGGCGGTTTCGCCGACCCTGCCAGAACTCCCAGCGGCTGGGGGTGAGTCGGTACCCACCCCAATGGCGC
>JBJSXZ010000162.1:0-9983 GCA_046086645.1 Candidatus Limnocylindrus sp. | reverse complement strand
GTCTCCATGAAGTTGCCACCGACGCTCCAGAGCAGGTCGATCTCGCCTCGCTCTGCCGCATCGAGTTGCTGGGGCGCAGAGCGACCCGCCTGCGCGGCGATCGGGAACCCGTAGGCACTGGCGAGCGGCTCGGTAAAGCGCGGCTCGATCGGCAGGCCGCCTGGTAGTGCCGTCGCATAGGCCCCCATCTCGGCGCCGCCCTGCACACCGCTGTGGCCGCGAATCGGCATCAGCCCGGCCCCTGGGCGCCCAATGTTGCCGCGGGCGAGTCCGAGGTTCACGATCGCAGCAACGTTCTCACTCCCGCACGCCTGCTGCGTGATCCCCATCGACCAGACGAGTACGGCCGCGGTTGCGCCCGCATACAACGTGCAGAACTGCTCAAGTTCACTCCGCGACGCGCCTGACATCGCGAGATAGTCGTCAATGCTGCGTGTCGCGAGCGCAGCTCGCAACTCGCTCCATCCGACGCTCTTGTTCTCGATAAATGATCGATCGAGCGCGCCCATCTCTTCGAGTCGTAGGAGTACAGCACTGATAAATGCGATATCGCCACCCTGCGCAACCTGCACCCAGGCGTCTGCAATCTTCGTGCCGAAGAGGAGCGAGTCGGCATTGCTCGGCACCCAGTAGTTCTCGAGCCCTGGCTCACGATACGGATTAACGACCAGAATCTTTGCACCACGCTTCTTTGCAAGGTGGAGGTATTTCATGAAGACCGGCTGTGCATTCGCGACATTGGAGCCAAAGAGAATGATGAGGTCGCTCTCAATGACGTCTCGGTATGAGACTGTTGTTGCACCATGGCCGATCCCGTGCTTCAACGCGCCAGTGCTTGGTGCATGGCAGATTCGTGCAGCATTGTCGATGTCGTTGGTTCCGAGGAAGCGCACAACCTTTTGGATTGCGTAGTAGGTTTCGTTCATGATGCCGCGTGCGGTGAGGAAGAACGAGATCCGCTTCGGACCTGCAGCCTTGATTTGTGTTCCAGCAACCTGCAGTGCCCGCTCCCAGCTGATTCGCTTGAATCCCTTCTCGCCGCGCATGCGGAGCATCGGATACGGAATCCTTCCGAGCGCGCGGAGTTCGCTCGATGAGCGCTGACGCAAGAGGTCGACGTCGGCCAGCAGCTCTGGGTCGAGAGCGCGCGCGGTGTTTACCTGCAGGAGGCTGAGGCGGGTGGTACAGAGATGTACACCGTCGATCGTCCAATCCTTGAAGCCCGCGACGCCAAGCGCGCAGCCATCGCATACCCCCTTACTGAGGATGCGCCAGGCGTACCGAAGGTTGCCGCGGTTCTCCCAGACGGTGCGAGCCATTTCCCAAAGGTGATTCGGCTTCTGGAGGCCGATCCCGTTCGGCCGCCAACTGACGAAGAGTGAGGGTTTCGGAAGCCAGGATCCCGTGTAGGGCTTGCGTGGGGTGGTCGCCATACGGCGAGTCTAGCCGTGCACCTCGCGACAGGGTACGATCCGCGCGCCGCGCGTTGCTCGGCTGGGAGACCATAAGGGGGGCAGCATGCCTGCAAGCGTGATCGTCGGCCTCCAGTGGGGCGACGAGGGGAAGGGGAAGACCACCGACTTCCTTGCCGAGCAGGTCTCTACGGTCATCCGGTATCAGGGTGGCGATAATGCCGGCCACACGATCGTGATCGGCAGCGACACGTTCAAACTGCACTTGGTCCCTTCGGGTGTGCTCTACGCCCACATCACCCCCGTCATTGGCCCTGGTGTCGTGGTGAACCCGGCAACCCTCCTCCGCGAATTTGACGAGCTCACAGCGCGAGGCATCGATGTGACGCGCGTGCGCCTGAGCCACGCAGCGCACGTGATCCTGCCGTATCACATTGCGCTCGACCGAGCACGCGAAGCGCGACTCGGCGGTGCGAAAGTCGGCACCACCCAGCGCGGCATCGGCCCAGCATATGAAGATCGCGCGGCGCGTCTCGGGTTGCGTGTGGAGGATCTCGTTGATCCTGACTCAGCTGCAACACGCCTGGCGCGCGTCCTTCCGGAGAAGCGTGCACTCCTCGAAGCGCTCGGATCGACCGACCATGCCGATGCGGTCAACGCCGAACTACTAGTGGAGCACATTGCAGCGTGGGGGAAGCGCCTGCAGCCGCACATCGCCGACTCGACGCGTCTGGTGCAGGCTGCACTCGCCGCGGACGAGCATATTCTTCTTGAGGGGGCGCAGGGCACACTGCTCGATCTCGACCACGGCTCGTACCCGTTCGTGACCTCGTCGAACCCCATTGCTGGCGGTGCGACCACCGGCGGCGGAATTGCGCCGCTACAGATTGACGAAGTGATGGGCGTCATGAAAGCCTATGCAACGCGCGTCGGCTCTGGGCCGTTCGTCACCGAGCTCACCGATGCGATCGGCGAGCGCATCGCGACCACTGGCCACGAGGTTGGCACGACCACGGGACGCCGACGCCGCGTGGGGTGGAACGACGCGGTCCCACTCCGCTACGCCGTCCAACTGAACGGAGTCTCCAGCATCATGTTGAACAAGCTCGATGTGCTCTCAGGGATCCCCGAGATCCTGCTCTGCGTCGCCTACGAGATTGATGGCGTGCGCGTTGACCACTGGCCCGCGTCGGCGGCAGAACTCTCGCGGGCGAAGCCGATCTACGAGCACTTCCCCGGATGGGACCAGCCGATCCATGCTGTGAGAGCCCTGGCCGACCTTCCAGAGAATGCGCGACGTTACGTAACGGCGCTGGAAGAGGTCGCGGGCGCCCCGATCGTGTTGGTCTCGGTCGGCCCCGAGCGGACGCAGACAATCGAGCGTGCCTGGCGACCCCTCCGCCACCGCTCGCGTACAGGGCGCTGATGATCCTTCGCTACAGCCGCCCCGAGATGGCCGCACTCTGGAGTGAAGAGGCGCGCTGGAACGCTGCGCTCAAGGTCGAACTTGCCGTGCTTGCTGCACAGGCGGAGCGCGGCGACGTTCCTGCGGCAGCAGCCGCGCTCATTGCACAGCGCGCGACGGTCAACATTGCACGAATTTCGGAGCTTGAGACGGTGCTCGATCACGACCTCCTCGCATTCGTCAACGCAGTCGCCGAGAGCGTCGGTCCGGAAGGGCGCTATCTCCATGCAGGACTCACGAGCAGTGACGTAGTCGACACGGCGCTCGCCCTACAGCTCCGTGATGCTGGCGCACTCATTGACGCCGAGCTCTCCGCGCTGATCGCGGTGATTGTTCGTCGCGCGCACGAAGAGCGCGAGACGATCATGATCGGCCGCACGCACGGGATGCACGCAGAGCCTATGACCTTTGGCGCGAAGCTAGCTGGGTGGGCGTTTGAGGCGGACCGCAGCCGCCAGCGACTGCGCCGAACTTTTGACGAGGTTGCCACCGGCAAGGTTTCAGGGCCAGTCGGAACGTATAGCCAACTCGACCCTGCAATCGAGCAGACCGCGCTGGCTGCACTCGGCCTTCACGCCGACCCGGTGAGTACGCAGATTGTCCAGCGCGATCGGCACGCCGCGCTTCTGGCAGCGATTGCAGTTGCAGGCGGAAGCATCGAGCGCTTAGCAACGGAGGTGCGCCTCTTGCAACAGAGCGAGATCGACGAGGTGCGCGAGCCCTTCCGCGCCGGTCAGGCGGGGAGTTCGGCGATGCCGCAGAAGCGGAACCCGATTAAGTCAGAACGCATTGCGGGCCTTGCGCGCGTGCTCCGCGGGTATGCCGCAAGCGGGATGGAGAACCAGGCGCTCTGGCATGAACGTGACATCAGCCATAGCTCTGTTGAGCGGATCATCCTCCCTGATGCGACGACACTCCTCCACTACGCGCTTGTCTCCATGCGCCAGATCGTCGAAGGGATGGAGGTGCGTCGTGAGACAATGCGCCGCAACCTCGATGCCGGGCTTGGCCTCCACGCCGCCTCTCGACTCTTGCGCGAACTTGTCGACGCCGGGCTTGTGCGCGATGCAGCCTACGGACTCGTCCAGGCTGCGGCGCAACGCGCACGTGAAACGGGTAACCACATGCGTGATGAAGCAGCCGCAGATGCAGCAATCATGAAGTGGCTCGATGTCGCTGCGCTCTCGCGCATCTTCGACGAATCGCTCGCCCTCGCCAACGCTGGACTGCTCGTCGATCGACTCGCAGTGCTCAGGGTGAACGAGGCGCCTACGCGCTGACCCGCTCGCGCTCGGTATAGACGTTCAGCGAGTTATCGCGCAAGAATCCAATCAGACAGATCCCGAGGCGCTCTGCCGTCTCGACCGCCAGGTCTGACGGGGCGCCGATGCAGGCAATTGCGCCGATCCCCGCAGCAGCAGCCTTCTGCACCAGCTCAAACGAGCAGCGGCCCGAGAGGAGGAGGAGCCTCCCTGTCAGTGGCAGCGTCTGGGCAAGCGCCGCAGCGCCAATCAACTTATCGACCGCATTGTGTCGACCAACGTCTTCGCGCACCATCTCAATCTGCACCGCCCCACCTACGCTCACACCAACGACAGCAGCCGCATGCAGGCCGCCAGTGTGGTCAAACACCGGCTGTGCGGTACGCAGTGCACCGGGGAGTGCGCCGAGCGCTGCGGCCGAGAGCCTCGCAGTTGGAACAACCGGTGCACAACGCGCAGCAACATCAGCGATTGAGGCCTTACCGCAAATTCCACATGATGCACTTGCGATGGTGGTGCGCTCGGCAATGCGTGTCGTATCGAATAGGCCCTTGAGGTGCACGACAAGGTGGTTCTCGGGCTGCGCAGCGACCACCGGATCGGCGTAGGCAACGCGCTCCACATCAGCTGCGTTGATGAGTCCTTCACTGACAAGGAAGCCGACGGCAAGTTCGTTATCGTTTCCTGGCGTGCGCATCGTGACGGCGACTTCGATTGGCGCGCTCCCTGCGCCAGCGACGAGGATTTGCATCGGCTCTTCGCCGACTAGAAGATCGTCGAGGGGGGTTTGCGCCCCGTCACGCCAAACACTAATTGCTCGCTTCGCCGTACGCCGCATTGAGTCGTGCGGCTCAGTCGAAGCGTCGCGTGGATTCATGCGTCGATGCTAGTCCGACGCAGGAAAAACGGACGGCCGAGGCCCAACGGGCCCCGGCCGTCCGAGAAATGCGAGAACGCTCGCAGATCAGCGCGCTGGGCGCCGCGTTGCGAAACAGGCGTCGCAGTAAACCGGCTTGCCACTCGTCGGCAGGAAGGGGACCATGGTCTCCTTGCCGCAATCCGAGCAGGTTGTCGGGTGCATCTCGCGCGGTCCGCGAGGAGCACGTGGGGCACCGTAGCCGCCCGCGCTATAGCTGCCGCCGCCGGAATAGCCGCCGAAGCCGCCACCCGCCGAGCCACCCTCGCGCTGCGCCTTGCGGGCATTGCGGCATGGTGTGCAGCGCTTTGGCTCCGTGAAGCCGCGCTCAGCGTAGAACTCCTGGTCCCGCGCCGTGAATACGAACTCCTGGCTGCAATCCATGCAGACCAGGTTCTTGTCTGTGTACATTCCGTTCACTCCTAGTGCTGGCTCGCCTCGTGGTCCGATCATTGTCTCGCGAGCCCGATGAGGGAACGGTTGACTGGTCTCGGTCGCGTGCGTGCTTTTTCGAGTCACCCGAAGTCCGAGTGACCTGTGAAGCATACGTCATGGCGCCCCGCATGGATAGGGCGCCCGCCGAGCCCACCCTCTCTCTGCCCGCTTGCTGGCCGCGCTGCCCTACACTCAACCCCACGCACGTGGACGAAATCGTGCTCAATAGTGGCGAAAATCGCCATGGAGGACACCGATGCCGAGTCGAAGCCTGTTCGCCGCCCTTGCCGCCGAAACGATCGGCACCTATCTCTTCTTCGTCCTTGGCGCGGGGTCGATCATCGTCGACATCATCACGGGGAACTCCATCGGGATCCTCGGGATTGCCCTCGTCCATGGCCTTGCCTTGGCCGTCCTCGCGACCGCCTTCGGGGCCATCAGCGGCGGACAGTTCAACCCAGCGGTAACCGTCGCGCTCTGGCTTATCGGCAAGGTTCGAACAATTGAGGGGCTCCGCTTTATCGCAGCGCAACTCATCGGCGCAACGCTCGCCGGGTTGACGCTCAAGCTCGCCTTCCTTGGCGTACAGTCGCCAAGCGTCTACGACTACGCGCTCGGTGGATCACCTGCGCTTGGTGCAGGTCTCGATGCCCTGCAAGGGATCGTCGTTGAAGCGATCCTCACCGCGCTGCTTGTCTACGCCGTACTCATGACCGCCGTCGACGCCCGTGCGCCAAAGATGGGCGGCCTCTTCATCGGCCTTGCCGTGACGGCCGACATCATCGTGGGTGGCCCGCTCACCGGAGCTGCGATGAACCCAGCGCGCTGGTTCGGCCCTGCAGTTGTGTACGGCGACCTGTCGCAGGCCGTTGTCTACATCGCCGGTCCACTTATCGGTGCGACGCTCGCCGCACTCTCAGTGCGCTACCTCTTCGCACAGCGCTAAATCGCCAATGGCGCGCGACGACTGGGCGAGTCGACGTCCACGCTGGCTTCAGGCGGCGCAGCGCTGGTTCGGGCGGATGATCGGCGTAATCGCGCCGGTGCATGCGCGCCTCGCCCTCGCGACCAACGGTCGAATCCCCGCCGGGCTCGGACCGCGCCCCGGCATCATCCTTGAAACGATCGGACGGAAGAGCGGGAAGACGCGTCGCGTTGTGCTCACCTACCTCCCCGATGGCGCGCGAATCATCGTGATCGCGAGTAACTACGGTCGACCGGGGCACCCTGCGTGGTACGAGAACCTCGTTGCACAACCGGCTGTGCAGGTGATTCGCAGCGGTCGCTCACACCCCTATGTCGCACGCGTTGCGGCTGGTGCCGAACGTCTCGCCTACCTCCGTCGCACCGACGATGTGACCTACGGTGTCTACGCCGCCTACGCACGGAAGACCCAGCGCGAGATCCCCGTCGTTGTCCTTGAACCGCGCGGTGCACGATGAGTGCAGCGCTTACCGCGGCACGGAAACGACTCCTGCTCGACTCGGTCGGCGTCTGGGTCAGCATCATCATCGTGGGCACGATCTTCGGATTCACGGCACGACAGGCCTCGCTCTCGCTCGTTGAAACGTCGGGGCTGAGCGCGATCCTCTTCGCGGGCGCGGCCCAGTTCGCCGTCGTTGGACTTCTCGCAGGCGGTGCAAGCTGGGCGGTTGTTGTCGTGATGGTCTGGCTGTTGAACGCACGCCACATGCTCTATGCCGCATCAATCGCACCGCATACTGCACGACTCCCTCGAAGTGTGCGAGCGCGCATCGCCTTCCTATTGACCGACGAAGCTTTCGCGTTGACCAGCGCACATATTGCGCGCCTCGGGCGCATCGATCTTCCCGGTGCCTGGTATGCCGGGCTCTCCGTGTTCGTGCCATGGAACCTTGCCACGCTTGCCGGTTGGATTGCGGGCGCTGCACTTCCTGATCCCGCAACGATCGGGCTTGATGTGGTCTTTCCTGCAACGATGGCGGGGATCGCACTCTCGCTCGTCCGCGATGGCGCCGCTGCACGTGCACTCGCATTCGGATCCATTACGGCGATTGCTGGGGCACTCCTCATTGATCCGCGTGCAGCGGTCTTGATTGGTGGCCTGCTCGGCCCGCTGGCTGGCATGATCGGCTCGCCGCGAACAGGTTCGCGTCCATGAGCTCGATCCTCGTGCGACCAGACCTCCTTCCGCTTATCGTCCTTTGTGCGCTCGGCACGTACGCGGCGCGCGCGATTCCGCTCCTTGCGCCAAGGGTCGAGCGTCTTCCTGTGCCGGTGCTCACCTATCTTCGATTCATTGGACCAGCGGCGCTCGGTGCGATCGCCGCAACGGCAGTGTTCATTGGCGACACCGGACTGCGCATCGGTCCAGATGCTGTTGCCGTTGGTGCTGGCGCCCTCATCGGACGGTGGCGTGGCAGTCTCCTCATTGGACTGTCGACGGCGGTTGCCCTTGTCATCGTGCTTCGCGCTACGATCGCTGCGTGATCGACCTTAACGGGATCAAGCTGCGCAATCGCCTCGTGACGAGTGCGAGCCTGCTCGGCTACGGCGCACCAAAAGGTCGCCTGGCAATTCTTGGCCTCTCCCCTATTGCAAACTTTGTCGACCTGCGCCGCTTCGGCGCCGTGACCGTACGCACCGTCACGACGCAGCCACGTGAGGGGCATTTCACCCTTCGTGAACACTGGTCGCTCCACGAAATTCCTGAACTCCTGCACCTCTATCGCGGTGCGCTTCAAGAGGTAGATGCTGGCTGGCTCAATGCATTCGGCTGGTCAAACATTGGTGTCGATCGCTACTTCGATGAGTACTTCCCGCGCACAATGGAGCAGCAGCGCATCCTTTCGCTGGGTGGATTTAGCGCCGATGAGTTTGTTGCACTCGTAGAGACCGTGAATGCCAAGGCGCGACCTGGCGAGCTTGCTGCAGTAGAGTTCAATGTCTCCTGCCACAACGTCGACGTGGATTTCAGCGCCATCATCGACGAGGTGTTGCGCCGCGCAGTCTCGGCATCGAAATTCCCCGTGATCCTGAAGATCTCGCCCGACTTTGATTACCGCGAGCATGCACGCCTTGCGGAGTCGCACGGGGTTGCGGCAATTGCCGCAATCAATACCGTGAAGGGGCTCCGCCTTGATCCTGCGACGGGGCGGCCACTTCTGAAGAATCGGTATGGTGGCCTCTCGGGGAGGGCAATCAAGCCGATTGCCCTACGCGTTGTTCATGAGCTGCGCGAGATGGGGACACGCGTGCCAATCATTGCGGGTGGTGGCGTGCGCACGTTCAACGACGTCCGCGAGTTCGGATGGGCAGGGGCCGACGCGGTCTCGCTCGGATCAGAGGCATGGCTGAAGCCGCTCTGGTCGATGCCACTCGCTCCACTCCATGGACTTCATATTCGAAGGTTGATACGTCAGGTCGCGCGATGGAGTCCGCGGTAAAGGCTGCGAAATCACGGCGCCAACGGGTGCAGCTCAATGGGGGAGTCTCAACCTAATTCCATGTAGAGCAGGGAACCTTTGTAGATTGCAACGCCCCGCCGCGGCATGAACCACAGCGGGGCGCCTGCTGATCGTCGAGATTATCTGCGCAAATCCTTATAAACCGCCCACATCACAGGCAGCATCACGAGGACGCCAAGGCCGAAGACGATCGGATCGTTCACTTGCTCTTCTTTGCAAGCAGGTTGCCGAGACCGAGGATCGCACCGACCCAGAGCCCGACGTAGATTCCTGCTTCCTTATCCGGTGCGAAACCAAACCCGAAATAGAGAGCGATCGAGATCACAAGGCTTGCCCCGGCGGCAACGACGTATAGGTTCTTTGAGTCCATGTCTCCTCCTTCTAACTCATTGAGTTGAGTTTCAACTCACGATAGACCGTAGCAGAATTGCTAGATTTCTCAACCTTTGAGACTCGTGATCTCCGATTCTTCGCCAGGGGCTAGGTCGACACGCTCAATCTTTTCGCCGCGGTCCAGCACTTTCTTGGAGGAGACCTTGATCTGCTCAATATCCTTATTCGCTTGTCCAAAGTGCGTCTCTAGGCTCTCGACGCGTTCGCCAAGGCGGTTGACGTCTTCAAGGATGAGGCGTACCTCTCTCTGGATTAGTGCGGCCTGGCTGGCAATCTTCGTATCGATATAGACGGATCGGAGATTGGTGAGCCAACCGTGTAGGGTGTTCGGGCTCGCGAGATAGACCCGCTTCTTGCTGGCATAATCTACGAGGTCGGCGAAATGCTGAAGCAGCTCGCCATAGATAGACTCAGCCGGGATAAACATGAGGGCAAGATCTCGAGTCTCGCCTTTGATGAGGTATTTCAGCGAGATGTCGTCGATATGCTTCTTCACGTCAGCCTTGAACTGACGTTCGACTGAAAGGCGTTCGCCATCGTCACCCGCAGCAAGCATGCTGCGATACGACTCGAGGGGAAACTTAGAGTCAACGGCAAGATCGCCGCATCGCTCGCCGAATCGAATAAGACAGTCGACGCGAGAACGATTCGAGA
>JBJSXZ010000161.1:0-3482 GCA_046086645.1 Candidatus Limnocylindrus sp. | reverse complement strand
GGGAATATGACCAGCATCAGCGACTGATGATGCTCGGCTCACTCATCTCGCTCTTCATCGGCTTGATTGTCTTGCCGATTCTTGTAGGAGGGAACTGACATGGGAAAGAAATCGTCTGGCACCGACCTAGGTGACTTCATCACGATCATCGCCGCAGATAAAAAGGTGGAGGCGAGGATCGCAAAGGCTCTGGAGAAGAAACTGACCGGCAAAGGCAACACAAAGAAAAAGGAGGTCAAATGAAGGTCAACCGAAAGTCCACGCCGAAGATGGTAGTGCGACCACACTTCAGCGACTACGAGCGCCTACAGCGCAAGGAGGAGAGCCAGTCGCGGATGCTGTTCACTTCGCTGATGATGGCCGCCTGGGTCTTCGTCATGCTCGTCTGGTCATGGTTCCGCTAATGCCGGTCTACGAGTTCAAGAAGTGAGCAACTTCAACGGCAGGATTCAAGACATGGCAATCGTCACGAGCCGCTGTTATCGGTGCCGCGAAGACCTTGGGCAGATCGTGATGAACCCGACCAAGCGCATCTGCAAAGAATGCAGCTCGGTCATTGAAAAGTCGCTGGTCAAGTTCTATGCCAAGGCGGCGGTGAAGAAAGCGACTAAGCGCGCCAAGAGGCGCGAAGGAAGGATGCAATGAGTGATGATTGTCCGATCTGCGGCCAGTCAGCCGATATCAAGGAGCCACCGATCTGCGAACACACGCAAATTTGCGGCACCTGCGATAAGGCGCTGAACATCCCAGAGGAATGCGAGAAATGCAGTTACGAGGAGGATGGAACATATGAGTAAGGGCGCAAAGTGCGTGGTCTGTTGGAAGATGGAGGCACCGGTGGGCGTGGGCATCAGGGAGCGTCTCTGCCCATCATGTGCTACGAGGCAAGAGCAGGTTGAGGTCAATGACTTCATCGTGGTCATGGCATCGGACAAAAAAGTTGCCAAAACCGTGGCGAAGGCATTGGACAAAAAACTGAAAGGAGGAAGCAAGTGAGCAAGAGGTACGAGTTCATCAAGGCACCGCAGCGCAGCCCAGAATGGTTCGCGCTCCGCAAGGATGCGATCACGGCGACCGACATCGCGGTCATCTCTGGGCTGTCACCGTACAAGACGCCCTATCGCCTCTTCGCTGAGAAGAGCGGGAAGGTGGAAGAGCAGGCTGCCGGTGAGGCCGCGAATCGCGGTCGGCTCCTAGAGGATGCGGTGGCGAAGTATTACGAGCAGGAGCGCAAGGTCAAACTCCGCAACAGCAATGGCATCGTGCGCCTGAAGCAGCATCCGTGGGCAATGGCATCGTTGGATCGGACGATCATCGGAGAGCCGAATGGCATCGTTGAGATCAAGACCTCAACGAGCCGCGCCTGGGACTTGCAGCCGATCCCGTCATTCGTCAACGCGCAGGTGCAATGGCAGCTCCTCTGCACGGGCGCGGCGTGGTGTGATGTGGTCGCGCTCCTCGGTGGTCTGATCTTCCGCATCGTACGGGTGGAAGCGAATCCCGTCTATCACATTGAACTTTTTGACCGTGCCATCGCCTTCCGTGAGGCGCTTGCAAAGGGCGAGATGCCGAGCGTGATGGCGAAGGACTCGGCAACCTTTGAGGAACTTACGCCGCAGCGCCTGAGCGATTATGTAGAAGCGAATGACGACCTAGAGCGTATCGGTCAGCGATATGCAGACTGCGCCTATGAGATCAAGCTGCTTGAGGAAGAGTTGGCGACACACGCCATCGCCATCAAGGAGACGATAGGAGAGAAGGAGGGAATCAACGGCAAGAGTTGGAGCGCCAGTTGGAAACAGAACAAGCCGACCCGCAAGACGGATTGGCAGCGCCTCGCGCTAGAGGAGCGAATCTCACCAGACACCGTGAATGCGTACACCTTGGAGACTCCAGGTGCGCGGGTGTTCAGGTTCAAGCAGAAGGAGGTCACAAATGACTGACCAGAAGACAATCGCGGCCGCGCTGGCCGCACCATTCAAGCCGGAGGAATTGAAGAGCCGACCAGGGCGAGGTGGAAACACCTTCACCTATGTTGACGCTCGCTCGGTCGCGCAACGCCTGGACGATGTTCTCGGCATTGACGGCTGGCAGTTTGAGGTGCAGGTCGCTGACCTTGCCCGCCATGTCGTGAAGGGTACGCTCACCGTCGTCATCGGTGGCAAGAGCGTGCAACGCGAAGACTTCGGCTACCCCAATGGTGCCGAGGCCATGGAGCCGCTAAAGGAAGGCGCTACAGACGCGCTACGGCGCTGTGCAGCGCGGTTTGGGGTGGGGTCTCTCTATACCAATCCGACGCAAACGCCTCTCTCCGTCGCTCCAGCCCGCCTCCCAGCGCGTTCTAGCGTACCTGTGGCGGACGAGTTGGCGGAGCCTCGCGTGAGGGTCTCGGCACCTATCGCTGACGAGCAGGCGCAGATCGCCTTGGCGGCAGCCATGCTGTTCGGCAAGGGTCTCTGCCCAGAGCATGATCAGGCGTGGGAGCTCAAGCCAGCAGGCGTGAGCAAGGCGACCGGCAAGCCGTATAGCGCCTTCTGGTCATGCAGCGGCCGTACCGACGGCAAGTTCTGCAAGCAGAAGCCGAGCATTGACTGGATCAACGCGCAGGCGACAGCGGCACCCGCACCCGCACCAGTTGAGGAGACCCTTGCTGACCTACCGTTCTAGGAATCAGGGGAGTCGGCGGCGGGTTACGCCGACTCCCCATCAACATCAAAGGAGGATGACTTGGACAATCGGCTACACGATCGGTTCAGGAGTGGACACGATGCGAATGAGTTTGTCGGCAACTATCTGCGCGCGCAGGGCATTCCCTGCGAGGTGCCAGAGATGAAGCTCGCGCAAACCGAAGCCGAGATTATTGAGTTCACGGAGAACGAGAAAGACATCATCCTAGAGGATGGTTCGGTCATAGAGGTGAAGTCTCAGTCACGAGTGTTCAGCGGCGTGCCGTCAGAATACGGTTGGCCGACCTTCATCGTTGATACGCTCGGTTTCTATGGCAAAAAACAACGACCGCTCGCCTATGTCTTTCTGAGTAAGGAAACCGGCGAGATGCTCGCACTCAACACGAACACGCACGAGACATGGTGGCGAGAAACGATCACGGATCGGAGGGATGGCATTCCCTCAATCTCGTTGATCTCGGACAAGAAGAATCTTCGGTCAATGGATGCGCTTATCGCGTATCTCAAACAGCGAATAAGAGGAGGATCAAATGGCACTATGGATCAAGCTTGATGTCAACACCGCGAAGGATGCGGTGATCGCTGAACTCTCCGACACGCAGTTCCGCGCGTTCATCTACACCATTGCCGAGGCAAAGCAACTGAGGAACGGTGGGGTGTTCAAGAGCGTTGCCCACCTGAAACATTGCCTAGGAACACGCCTCGGCAGGAGTGTGGATAACTTGGTGAAAGTCGGCCTCTTGAAGGTCTCTGAGACCGGTCTCGTTGAGGTGTCAAACTACTCTCGGTATCAAG
>JBJSXZ010000160.1:0-3104 GCA_046086645.1 Candidatus Limnocylindrus sp. | reverse complement strand
ATCTGCACGGCGAGCTCGCGTGTTGGGGTGAGCACGAGGGCACGGACAGGGTGGCGCGCCGGGCTCGGTGATGGGGTGGCGAACGGTTTGAGGAGATGCAAGATCGGGAGGACGAACGCTGCAGTCTTTCCGGTGCCGGTCTGGGCTGCGCCGAGGAGGTCGCGCCCAGCGAGGACATGCGGGATCGCCTGCGCTTGAATTGGGGTCGGCTCGGTGTATCCCTCGCCTTCGACGGCTCGCAGGATTTCAGGGGCTAGTCCCAGTTCGGAGAAAGTGGGCATTTGTCCGATCAGCGTACCCGAGAGTGGCGCCGAGGGTGCGATGATCGGGGAATGGAAGAGAAGCAGACACTCCTCGGTACCCTCGCCCCTGCGGCTCCGCTGGCGGCGCGCATGCGCCCAACACGCCTCGATGAGGTCGTTGGCCAGGTCGCGCTGGTCGGACCAGGTGCGCCGTTGCGGCGCCTCCTCGACCGCGGCGAAGTCCCTTCGCTCCTGCTCTGGGGGCCACCAGGGAGTGGCAAGTCGACCCTCGCCGCGGTGATCGCTGCTGCGGTGCGTGCAGTCCCAACGAACCTCTCAGCCACAAGCGATGGGGTTGCCGAAGTACGCAAAGCAGTTACGGCCGCAGTAGAGCGCCGCGCGCATGGTGAGCAGACGCTCCTCTTCATCGATGAGCTACATCGCTTTAGTCGGACGCAGCAAGATGCGCTCTTGCCGCATGTCGAGACGGGAACGATCATCCTGGTTGGCGCAACGACCGAGCCACCCCCGCGCGCCATCTCTGCGGCGTTGCTTTCGCGATTGCGGACCTTCCGACTCGCACCGCTCGGCAGCGATGACTTAGAGCTCCTTCTGCAGCGCGCACTCGAGGATTCGCGCGGGTACAACGGCACGTTGCAGGTTGATGGCGACGCACGGCGACAGCTCGTCGGCTACGCATCGGGTGATGCGCGCCGACTGCTCACTTTGCTCGAACTCTCGGCACTCATGACACCACGCGGTAAACCCGTTACCCCAAACGAGGTGCTTATCGCCGCGCAAGATCGCAGCCTTCCATACGATCAGTCGGGCGTAACCTCCGCGCTCATCAAGAGCATTCGCGGTAACGATCCCGATGCGGCGATCTGGTGGCTTGCCACGGCACTGGAGGGTGGCGAAGATCCACGCGTCATTGCGCGTCGACTCCTCGTCTCGGCGTCGGAGGATGTTGGGAACGCCGACCCCGCCGCACTTCAACTCGCCGCTGCAGCAGCACAGGTTGTCGAATTTGCGGGATCGCCCGAGTGTGACTGGGCCCTCGCACAAGCGGTGACGTATCTCGCCGCTGTGCCAAAGTCGCCACGTGCCGGCGAGGCACTCGGTGCGGCGCGCGAGATGATCGCAACGCGTGGCCAACTCCCCGTTCCGGGGCACCTACGTGCGGCTGCAAAAACCTACCGCTCGCCACACGACGCGGGCGAGCCGTTCGATCTTGTGCAGCGCTATCTCCCCGATGGGCTCGAAGGGACGCGCTTCTATGAGCCGTCGGGGAGCGGGGGCGAGGCGCGTCTTCGTGAACACCTCGCAACCTTGCGGGCCGCGCGCGATGGGAAGAAGAGCCCTTAGGCGAGACCGTGCGCGAGCAAGAGCTCGCGATTGCCAAGGATCTCGGCGGTGTGACCATCTGCAACGATCACGCCACCATCGACCACGATGCTGCGTGGAAATGAAGCGCGGGCGAGCTCAAGATCGTGGGTGCTCACGATGAGCGTCTGCCTCAGTGATGTGAGGAGCTCGATGAGCTCGCGACGACCGCGCGGATCGAGGCCTGCCGAAGGCTCGTCAAAGACGAGGATGCTTGGGTTCATTGCGAGGACGGTGGCAAGCGCTACGCGCTTACGTTGACCAATCGAGAGTCGCATCGGCGCGCGCGCCGCAAGGTCGAGCGCACCGACGGCAGCGAGTGCTGCCTCGACGCGATCATGAATCGCTATGGGCTCCAGCTCCATATGGGTTGGGCCAAAGGCGACGTCGTCCCAAACGGTCGGGCTAAAGAGTTGGTCGTCTGGATCCTGGAAGACAAGTCCAACCTCGGCGCGAACGCGACCGATCGTCTCCTTGCCAACAGGCAAGCCTGCAACATGCACGCTGCCGTGTGACGGCCGATGAATGCCGTTGAGGTGCAGCATGAGGGTGCTCTTGCCGGCACCATTCGGCCCGAGCAGCGCAACCTTCTCGCCGCCCGCAATTGCAAGATCGATCCCGCGCAATGCCTCAGTGCCGTCGGGGTAGCGGAAGTGGAGATGGGAGATCAAGACCGTACCGTCTCCGTTAGGCAGGAGTGGCGTTGCATGTGGATGGTCGTGTGCATGCGCGTGGGGGATCGGTGCGCCAGGGTGGCTGTGCACGTGTTCGTGTTGGTCACTCATCACTTCACCTTACAACCGCGGCACGACTTGACCGAATGCGCTGAGCGCGAGGAGGAGAGCGATAGTACCGAGCAACTTCACGCCAAGATGGCGATCGGCAGTGGGGAGGGTTTTCGATGAGAGTGAGCCCGTTGCGCCGCGCGAGAGTGCCGCCTCTTCGACCCGTGCCGCACGTGCGTAGGCACGCAAGAAGAGCGAACCAACAAGGTTCCCCGTGGTGCGTGCGCGCCAGGCGATGCTTCCGCCGACCCGTTCGCCACCAACCCCCACGGGGCTGACCGAGCGTGCGGCACGAGCACGCAGCATGCGCTGGGCCTCGTCGCGGAGGAGCTCGAGGTAGCGAATCGTCAGGCCAGCACTCGTGGCGATCGCATCCGGAAGGCGCATGCGGCGAAGCGCTACAACGATCATGGGGGCATCTGCCGTCGCAACGAGCACGATTGATGCCTGCACGCTAATCCATGCCTTGAGCAGGGCGCTCAGCGCGATGCGCAGCCCGACGCCCGAAACGTGGAGCGAGAGTGGGCCCACGAACCCCTCCCAGATCATCTCGTCAGTTCGTATGAAGATCAGTGGAATTGCGGCCAGAACAAATGGAAAGACGATGCCACCGCGCCGCGCGAGCGTGAGCGGCGCAATGCCACGCAGGGCTCCGGCTGTTGCGACCAGCAGCCAGGCGGCGGCCATCGCGGCG
>JBJSXZ010000159.1:0-1020 GCA_046086645.1 Candidatus Limnocylindrus sp. | reverse complement strand
GATTGATCTCCCCGCTATCCCATCGATTATCCTCACATTCAAACCGCGCGACGGCATCATTGTTGCCGACCTCACGGGCTCAGAGCTGGGCGTGAGAAAGCCCACCGTTCCGCGTCGGCGACCTCTCGCGAAGAAGCGCGTGGTCGAGCCATGAGCGGCGCAGCCGCAACGCTTCGGATCGATATCGTCTCGCTCTTCCCTGAAATGGTGCGCGCGTCGTTGGACGCGAGCATTCCTGCACGAGCAGTTGAGCGAGGCCTAGCGCAGATTAATTATCACAATCTGCGGCGATGGGGGATCGGGAAACACCGCGCCGTAGACGACGAGCCCTATGGCGGTGGTGCTGGCATGTTGATGCGACCAGAGCCGCTCGTCGAGGCAATAGAAGAACTCCGCACCCCCGAAAGTTTCGTTGTTTTGTTTGATGCCGGTGGCGAGCGTCTGCGCCAACCGCGCGTTCGTGACCTTGCTATGAGGCAGCATCTGGTCGTCCTCTGCGGCCGCTATGAGGGGGTTGATGAGCGTGTTCGCGCATATGTCGATCTTGAGTTGAGCATTGGCGATTTTGTCCTCTCTGGTGGAGAGCCAGCCGCAGCTCTCCTATGCGATGCCATCCTGCGAATCATTCCCGGCGCAATCGATGCAGCCTCGCTCGAGGAAGAGTCGTTCTCTGCAGAACTTCTCGAGTATCCGCAATTCACTCGACCAGCAGAGTTCCGGGGAGTCGGCGTCCCTGAGGTCCTTACCTCAGGCAACCATGCTGCGGTGGCTGCGTGGCGGCGTGAGCAGGCAGAGCGCCGGACTGCGGAACGTCGCCCCGACCTCGTGAACCCTTCTCCCCGTGGCTCAAGAAGGTAGCCAGCCACCCACGGGACTGTGCTATCGTTAACAGCCGCTGGCAGGGTTCCTGCCTTACACCACGGAGAGCCAATGGACCTCATTCGTACACTCACGGACGCGCAGTTGAAGACCGACCTGCCTGAGATCAAGGCGGGTGACACCGTCAAGGTGTCTGCGAAG
>JBJSXZ010000158.1:0-3542 GCA_046086645.1 Candidatus Limnocylindrus sp. | reverse complement strand
CGATCGACGCCTAAAGGGACAGCCGCCCCGCGTGCACCTTGTCGTGGCAAGAGTTGCAGAGCACCCACAGATTGTCCGAAGTGTTCGCGCCGCCCCGCGCGTGATGCATGAGGTGATGTAGTTCAAGAAAGCGCGGATCGTCCGTGGTCCATGCAGCGGGCGCCCACCCGCAACCACGACAAGTGTTACCGTCACGCTCAAAAACGGCGACCCGGACGGGAATGGGGATGTTGCGGTCGTGTGGCTCCGCAACGCGCTCGCGAGACATCAGAACATACTGCCCAACCCCGAGATCGGGGCGTCCAGTCTGGCGCGTTGCGATGGCATACCCCTCCTCTGTGCGCAACTGTCGAATTCGGCGCGTGAACGACGTTGCGCTGCCAGCCACATACGCCAACTCCTCAGTTGTAAGCACCTTGCCGACGTTCTCTTGCATATAGAGCAGCAACTTTTTCATGGAGCCAGCGCCAGGCGTGCGGCGCACGCGATTGGCGATGTGCCAGCGCCCGGCCGCGTCAGGGTCGGTGGTCTCTGAGACGAGCATGTACTCGTCTGGCGCCAGCGTGTTGCCCGAATCCGGATCTGCGCTATTGCCCGTCATTATCTGGTAGCCCTGCTCTACCCGCAACTCTCGCACCCGCCGCGCGTACTCGCTGATACCAGCAACAACCTCAAGCTCTTGGCCTGCGACCTTTTTTCCGCAACACTCGATGAGATAAAGCCGAACTCGCTCGCGAGCGGCCCGCACATCAAGCCCCGCGTCTCTTATGGTGCGCACTGAAAGTTGGCGCACGTGTTGATGCAGATCGACTAGAAACAAGACCTTCCCGCGCAGGTCGAGCCCGGAGATCTTCGCGTTGTAATCTGACAACTGCGCGTCGATTTGGCCAAGCAGCTGGGCAATCGAAGCTCGCGGCGTGTGGCGCGCCATCGGTCCTTCAGGTCCGCGCGGGGGCGTGATGTGTGTCGTGGGCGGTTGCGCTTTTGCGTGTTACGCGCGCCGACGGGCGCAAGTTATGTGCGCGAAGATGGGCGTGGATCTCGCGCGCGACTGCCTCTGCTAGCTTCGGTGGAACGGCATTTCCAATCTGGATTGCGATGCGGATCTTTGTCCCGGACCACTTGAAGGTGTCTGGGAACGTCTGCAACCGCGCGGCCTCCCAATGTGTAATCGGCCGATGAGCCTGTGGGTGTAGATAGCGGCCCTTTTCGGGCTTGTAAAACTCCGTGCGAATCGTGCACCTCGCGGGGCCGTCCCACTCTAGGCGGCCGAAGAGGTCGGTGCCGCCGCTCCGCTTCTTCAGCCAGCAGCGCGGTGTCAGGTGGCGCGCCTTACGCTCAAGATCAAATCGGTTTCCGCCCGGAGGCACACACCTGTACCTCTGTACCGACTTGCTTGTTGGATTTCGACCAACATGGAGATCTGCGCCTATGGCGGGGGAGCGCGGCAGTTCGCTGTGCAGGGGCTCCAGGGGAATGCCTTTGAATGCATCCCGCACCGTCATGCGATCTTCCGTTGCCTTGGGTAGCTCAATCGGGCCGAGCCGAGAGCCGAGGATGAACGCACGGCGCCGATTTTGCGGCACGCCATACCGACTGGCCAGAAGAACAGCCGCGCTTTCTGCTGTGACCTGAAATCCAAGCGCGCGCGCCCGGGCCATGATGGCTTGGCCTTCCGGCGACGTCAGGAGGTTGGGAACATTCTCGACAAGGAAGACCTTGCATTTGGTCGCCTCTACAACATCCATGAAATAGGCCCAAAGCGCCCGGCGGGGGTCTTCGGGCCGATTGCCCGCCAGATTGCTGAAGCCTTGACACGGCGGGCCACCGATCACCACATCAGCAGCCACATCACCCAGCCCACCGGCAAGTAGAGATTCAATATCTCGTGAGACGACATGCGGACCGAAGTTCAGTGCGTAAGTGTCCGCGAAGTCGGGCTCCTTCTCAACCGCCAGAATGGGCTCAAAGCCAGCGGCGGCGAAGCCGCACGTGAGGCCCCCCGCCCCGGAGAACAAGTCCACTAGCTTGTACCGCGCCTTGGTCATGGTCTTTCCGCCGCCCGGGGCCTTGTGCCAAGGGCGCGGCGCATCGTACCGCTTATGGAGGACACGGCTTGTTCGGCCAAGGCAGGCGCTGCCTATGGCGCGGGTGCCCAGAGTCCCACCCTGACGGGGCGTGGGCCACGTGGCAGCGGCGAGGGGCTCTGGGCAGGAGAGGGTAGGCGCGCTGGACGGGTGGAGCGCTTGCAGGGCGGCCTTTTGATGCGGCGTGGCCTCTGCGGGCCGGGCGTTGCGGGGCCACGCGAGGGGTAGACCGGTACATCGTGTGGTGCGCGCGGGCGATCTAGTGGCAAGGCGTGCATGGCCGATTTCGGCGCGCCGCCCGGCTCTTGTGGACGTAACGGACCCGCGGCATGGTCCCGCACGGCTCACGAACCAAGGAGGCCCTCATGACGCGCGCACTATGTGCTGGCATCCTTGGCGTTGTGCTTGTGTGTGCGTCCGCTCTGGCAGGAACTCCTGCGCCGTATTGGTCTGTTGTGAACGTCCAGTATGGGGCCCCGCCCGCCGGTTGTGCTGGGGTTGAGTGAAGCGCGTTCGTGCGCCTGAGGGATGAGACTGTTGTCGGTGCCTACGCAGGCTGCATGAACGACCAGCCAGCCTTCTTCTCCGGCCTTGTCGCAGAGGACCTAAATGTGGGGCTTTGGCCTGGCGAGCGAGAGGCCGAATGGCAGTGAGCGCCAGTCCCCTGTGCGCAAGTCGGCTTGGACCGGGCGCTGGCAGATTTTCAGCCAGCGGCCGCTTGGATAGCCCGCCAGCATATTCGGCGCATGCCGCTATAGGCCGCCAGCAACTTGATGCCGGAACAAGGCCCGTCGTCTAGGCGCTTCTGTGGCAACGTGCATGCTGCCGCGCCAGCTGTCGCAGGCAGATAGCGGAGGCACAAACATGAAGTGCGTTCTTGGGACAGTCTCAGTTGCGGCGCCACCGCTTGCGCTGAGGCCTCCTCCTCTGTGGCGCACGCCCAGGACCCCGCCCGCGCCGCGTTCCTTGCGGAGGACGGCGCGTTGATGGTCACGAGCTGGGCTGGGCACGCGGCCCGCATCGTGGACTGCGCCACCGGGACCACGTCGCAGGTATTAATCGCAATCGCACGCCAGTGCGTGGTCATGCCGTGGCGGGTCCGCGGGCAGGCGAGCGTGCTGATCGATCAAGCCACGTTCCTGATCGATGACCGCGATCCGGTTTGGGACTAGCGCGGGCGCGTCGCGCCCAGCAGCCTCACCACCTCATCCATCACTGCTTGCGCGAAGCGCTTCTCCTGCTCGCGCGGCGTGCCGGCCGAGGGTGTCCACCGCATCCACCGCCAGAAGGCGACGCGCACCGGGGCCATACGCAGCCAGCGGGCGCCGCGCGGCCAGGCGCGGAAGGCGCCGTCGATGGCCGCCACCAGCACCGGGGCGCCGGTGCGGCGCGCGAGGCAGCCCACGCCGCGCTGGGCCGGGCCGGGCGCGCCGTCACGGCTCAGGCGCCCCTCCG
>JBJSXZ010000157.1:0-3496 GCA_046086645.1 Candidatus Limnocylindrus sp. | reverse complement strand
GACCAACGGCGCCAACACCTACACCACGACGAACGGCTACGACTCGCGCTCGAACCTGGTCTGGCAGGTGAACGCCGAGGGCAACCCGACGCGCTGGACCTACGACGGCCTCTCGCGCATGAAGGTGAAGGACGTGGCGCTGACGGTGGGGAGCCCGATCACGACGTTCACGACCTACATCCGCACCCAGTGGGGCTACGACAAGAACGACCGGCTGACGAGCCACAAGGACGACGCCTCCAACGAGACGACCTGGGCCTACGACGCGCTGGACCGGGCGACGACGATGACCTACCCGGACGCGACGGACGTCGAGTACACCTACGACGCCGAGGACAACGTGACCCAGACGGTGGACGCCATCGGCAACGACATCGACGACACCTACGACAGCCTGAACCGGCGCACGGCCCGGACCGTGACCCGGGCCTCGGGGGTGCTGGACACCACGACCGAGACCTTCACCTACGACGCCGCCGACCGGCTCCTGACCGCCGAGGACGACGACTACGACGTCGAGCTCACCTACGGGGTGCTGGGCCTGGGCAGCAACGTCTACGAGGAGAAGCAGTCCTACGCCACGGGGACGGCCTACCTCAAGACCGTGACGAAGAAGTACGACGCGGTGGGCAACAAGACCTACGAGGCCTACCCCTCGGGGCTGACCCTGACGTACACTTGGACGGACGTGAGCCAGCTCGACACGATCACCGACGGCACGAGCACGCTGGCGGACTACGCCTACGCGGGCCTGCGGCGCAAGGACCTGCTGCTGGGCAACTCCAGCCGGACTGTGTTCACCTACTCGGGCTTCCGCGGCGAGGTGGCGACGATCGACCACCAGGACAACGCGAGCAGCACGGTGCTGCGGCTGGACTACGGCTACAACAAGGTCCACGATCGGACCTACGAGCGCTACGGGTCGTCGGGCTCGGCCGGGGACGCCTTCGAGTACGACAAGGCGCGGCGGCTGACGGTGGCGTGGATGGGGTCGAGCACGCCGTCGAGCCCCTCGGGCAACACGTACGTGCGGAAGATCGAGTACGGGATGGACGACGACGGGAACCGCACCACGGTGACCGTGACGCCCTATGGGGCGTCGCCGGTGAACACGTCCTACACCGACAACAGCCTGAACCAGTACACGGTGGTCGGGGGCGTGAGCAGGAGCCACGACGGGAACGGCAACGTTAGCGACGACGGCACCTACCTTTACGAGTTCAACTACAAGAACCTGATCTGCCGCGTGAAGCTGAAGAGCAACAGCAGCACCGTGGCTGAGTACAAGTACGACGCCCTGGGCCGCCGCGTCGAGAAAGTGATCACGGGCGCCACTTACCGCTACATCTACTCCGGCGTCGAGACGGTGAGCGTCTATACCTCGACGGGCACCTGGAAGCAGGACTACGTCTACGGCCCGGACATCGACGAGGTGCTGATGCTTGAGCAGGCCGACGTGCTCGACTGGGACGGCGATAGCAACACCTCGGATCTGGCCAGGTCGTGGTACCGGGCGAACGCGCTCGGCAGCATCATGCGGATCGAAGAGCTGGACCGCACCGAGGCCGTCAGCTACCGATACGACCCCTACGGCGAGATCACGGTCACGCGAGGCGGCTCGGCTCAGGGCAGCGACCCGCTCGGGCAGTACGTGACGTACACCGGCCGGTGGCGTGACGAGGAGACAGGGCTCTACCACTACCGGGCACGCGCGTACGATCCGGTGAGGGGGAGGTTCTTGCAGAGGGATCCGCTTGGCTACTCGGACGGGCCGAGCCTCTATCAATACTGTGGTTCGGCTCCGACAGTCGCACTTGATCCGCTTGGGCTTGAGGCCGTCACGATTAAGTACAAGAAGAGCGCCAATCCAGACAAGGCAGCGGCGGCAAAGGAGAACGCCGCTAATGCCAAGCAAGCCGTAAAGGACTACAACGCCAAGCACCCCAATGACCCGGTGCCTGAGGACTCCGCAGATGCAATTGGAAGTCCCATCGATGACAACATGGACGGAGCGCCAGACGACACGAATAACGACGGCGTCCCTGACCGATTCGCGCAGGGAGTTGCGAACGCGAAACTTCGCTGCGTGCAGCACAAGGACGTGCGCGGGGAGACCGGGATGGAGTGGTGGTACTGGTACACGGCGGAGTGGGTCGGGGGCAGGCCGGTCATTGTGACTCCGGACGATGGTTCGCTGGACGCCCATGAGGAAGGGCATGTGGAGATCTCCAAGAAGATCAAGGAGGAGTTTGACAAAGCGAACTCGAAGGACAAGGCGGTTGACATGACTGACAACGATGATAAAGATCGCCGCAAGGCGAAGAAGGAGAAGGAGGCGGAGCTTGCCAAGAAGTACCGCGATGAGCAAGGCAAGTACGAGAAGGCGACCGATCACGGAAAGAATCAGGGTGCGGCGAGCGGGCAGCCCACGTCCGGTGGAGCGCGCTGATGGCGCGGACGCTGCTCGCGTTGCTGGCAACGGTCTGCCTAGCGGCATGTGGTCGCCAGTGGGAGCCTCCGATTCTTGCGGAGGTGTTGAGTGCGGCCGTGAGCGATTTGAAGCTGGACGTTGCGAGCGATCAAGGCCGAGAGGAGAACCCAGAGGCGTTCGCGGATGACGTCATCGCCGCTTGGGTGGGCTATGTCGCGGCGCGCTCGGTGGAGCGCGGAGGCTGGGTGGCCTATCTAGACAAGACAGGCCTGAGCCTTCCGGCGCAGCATCGAGTGCTGGCAAGCATGGAGTACCTGGACATGGGCGCCGTGTTCGACGAGCACGGTCCTGTCCGCAGCGCAGCGACGGACGCAAGAGTGGTGGTGAGGCTGGTTGTAGGGCCAAGCCGCTGAAGATGACCCGGTGTGCGGCGTGTAGCGGCCCACGGACCCTGTGGCACTGCTGCGAGGCGCCCAGGTTCGTCCCGGCCGCCCGCCGTACCCTGCCCGCTCCCGCTTCCCAGCCGCCCTTCCCGGCGCGCCCGTGAGCGACCGCGGCTCGTGCAACCGACACGCTGGAACGTGCCCCAATCCCCCGTAGCTGCCCGTCCACGGCACTTTGCAAAGTACCAGCCAAAGTGCGCTACCGGCCCGCCCCGCGAGGGCCATTTCTGGCCTTCGCAGCGACACGGCGCGGGGACTCATAATCCCTTGGTCCCTGGTTCGAATCCAGGCGGGCCCACCTTTGATTCCCGCACAGGAGGGCGCGGGTTGGCCACTGGCGCGGTTCTGTGCGAACCACCGTTTCGAGCAATCCCCTGGCCTGGCGGGGCCGAAAGTGCAGCGAGATGCAGGTTTCGGCGGGGAAACGCAGCCAGTCCGCCAAAGTTCAGCCCCAAGGTGGCGATTCGATACATGCTCGGGCCAGGCGGGCCGGACCCGGGGCCGCTGCGTGCCGGGGACCGCGCCATCGATCTTCGCCACCGCCTCGTGCCCGTCCTCGAGGCGCAGTCGAGTGTAGGTCCTGGCCGTCAGGGCGGGCGTGCTGTAGTGCCTGCGGGCGGAT
>JBJSXZ010000156.1:0-3202 GCA_046086645.1 Candidatus Limnocylindrus sp. | reverse complement strand
GTCGCCGAGAAACTGCTCAGGCATGGTGACCTCGACGTTCCTGACTGGCTCCCGGACGGCAGGATCTGCCTTCGGGAAGGCGTCCTTGAGGGCCATCGATCCAGCGATCTTGAAGGCCATTTCCGAGGAGTCCACGTCATGGTATGGGCCGTCGACCAGGGTGACGGTCACGTCAACGCCAGGGAAGCCGGCGTAGATGCCTGTCTGGAGAGCTTCGCGGATCCCTTCGTTGATCGGCTTAATGAATTCGCGTGGCACGGTTCCGCCGACGATCTTGTCGACGAAGACGTAGCCGCTCCCCTTCTCGCCTGGCTCAGCGACGATCACAGCGTGCCCGTACTGCCCCTTACCGCCGGACTGGCGGACGAAGCGACCCTCGCCGCTGGCGCGCTTGCGGATGGTCTCGCGGTACGAGACCGACGGGCGACCGATATTCGCCGCCACATTGAACTCCCGCACCATGCGATCCACGATGATGTCGAGGTGGAGTTCACCCATCCCAGCAATACGGGTCTGACCCGACTCCTGGTCGGTGTGCACACGGAAGGTCGGATCCTCTTCAGCGAGGCGCTGGAGGGCGACGCCCATCTTCTCCTGGTCGGCCTTCGTCTTGGGCTCAACGCTGAGCTCAATTACCGGATCAGGGAAGGTCATCGACTCCAAGACGATTGGGTTTTCGGGATCGCAGAGGGTGTCACCAGTGAAGGTGTCCTTCAAGCCAACGGCGGCGGCGATGTCGCCTGCACGAACCTCGTCGATCTCCTCGCGATGGTTTGCGTGCATGCGAATCAGGCGGCCGATGCGCTCCTTCTTCCCCTTCGCTGGATTCAACACATACGATCCGGCCTTGAGCACTCCAGAGTAGACACGGAAGAATCCGAGCTTGCCAACGAATGGATCGGCGGCGATCTTGAAGGCGAGCGCCGCGAATGGTGCCCCGTCATCGACTGGGCGCGACATCACCTCTTCGATGTTGCGAGGGTTCGTCCCTTTGACTGCCGGAACGTCGAGTGGGCTTGGGAGGTAGTCGACTACGGCGTCGAGCATTGGCTGCACACCCTTGTTCTTGAGGGCGGAGCCGGTCAACACGGGGACAATCTTGTAGCCGAGTGTGCCCATGCGGATGCCTTCCCGAACCTGGTCTGGAGTCAGCGTGCCCGTTTCAAGGTAGATCTCGGTCAAGTTGTCGGTCTGCCCAGCTGCCTGCTCCAACAGGAATGCATGCCACTTGTCCGCCTCGGCCTTCAAGTCGGCGCGAATCGGTCGACGCTCGCTCTTCTCGCCCTTATCGTCGAGATAGACGATCTCTTCCATGGCGATGAGATCGATGACTCCTTCAAACTTATCTTCGAGACCGATCGGCAACTGGAGTGGGACCGCGTTGGCTCCGAGGCGATCCTTGATCATGTCGAAGCAGCGCCAGAAATCGGCTCCTGTTCGGTCAAGCTTGTTGATGAAGCAGAAGCGGGGCACCGAGTGGCGATCGGCCTGACGCCACACTGTTTCAGACTGAGGCTCAACACCAGCGACCCCGTCAAAGATGACGACCGCGCCGTCGAGGACGCGAAGCGAACGCTCAACCTCAACTGTGAAGTCCACGTGGCCGGGCGTATCGATGATGTTGATTTGATGATCATTCCAGGCGCAGGTCGTCGCGGCGGCAGTAATCGTGATTCCGCGCTCCTGCTCTTGGGCCATCCAGTCCATCGTCGCTGCACCCTCGTGCACCTCGCCGATCTTATGGATCTTCTTCGTGTAGAAAAGGATGCGCTCGGTAACCGTCGTCTTGCCTGCATCGATGTGGGCAATGATGCCGATGTTTCGAACCCGGAGGAGCGGTGTGGCGCGAGACATCGGCGGTGCTCCTAGAACCTAAAGTGGCTAAAGGCCTTGTTCGCCTCTGCCATCTTGTGGGTCTCTTCACGACGCTTGACAGCAGCACCAAGGTTATTCGATGCATCCATGAATTCAGCTGCGAGCTTCTCCGGCATGCTTTTCCCGTTGCGCTTACGTGCGGCCTGCACCAACCACCGAACGCCGAGGCTCAATCGGCGCTCGCCGCGGATCTCGACTGGCACTTGGTAGGTGGCGCCGCCAACGCGGCGTGGCTTCACTTCAATCAGTGGTGTGGCGTTGCGCAGGGCAAGATCGAGCACTTCAAGTCCAGGGCGATTCGCCAGTTTCTCGATGCGCTCCAAGGTTTCTCGCATGATGCGCTCCGCGAGGCCGCGCTTGCCGCTGAGCATCACCTTGACGACGAATCGATCGATCGTCTTGTTAAGCGGGGTAACCTCGTACTTGAGCTTACGGGGAACAGTGGTACGACGCGGCATCGGCTACTTCTTCTTGCCGCCGGCCTGCTCGGCCTTGGCACCATACTTGGAGCGGCTCTGCTTGCGATCCTTGACACCTGCTGCGTCAAGCGCACCGCGAACGATGTGATATTTCACCGACGGAAGGTCTTTGACGCGGCCGCCACGGACGAGCACAACACTGTGCTCCTGGAGGTTGTGGCCAATGCCTGGAATGTAGGCGGTAACCTCCATCTGGTTCGTGAGCTTCACGCGCGCGATCTTTCGGAGCGCTGAGTTCGGCTTCTTCGGGGTCATCGTGCGTACGATCAAGCAGACGCCACGCTTCATGGGGGCGCCATCAGTCGACTCCTGTCGCTGCTTCAGGCCATTCCAGTTTTTCCGGAACGCAGACGCCTTGATCTTCGAGACCTTCGTCTTACGCCCCTTCCGAACGAGCTGATTGATTGTCGGCACGGTTCGCGCGCGCTCCTTCCAACTGCACTCTTGCTGACGCGATGCTCGGGTGCGAAGCACCCGTGTGGCACGGACGGTGGAGGTTAGCAGCCGCACGCGTGCGGTGTCAAAGCAGAGCCCCCACTACCCCTGAAATGTTACGCCTGAGGCTCGCCCTCCCCGCTGGTAGCACCACTGCCACCTTCATTGAGGAAGGGGTTAACCTCGTCGTCTCCGTCCGCGACAGGCTTCTCCTCGGTGAGGAGGGCGACCAGCTGTGAGACGTCGTCCTGGCTGGCCCCGCCCTGCTCGTTCTCAAGGAAGACGTTGAAATCATCCTTCCCGAAGTCGGTTGGGAGGTCTCCACCTGCGAGCGCCGCAGCCGCGCGGAGCTTCTCCTCGGCCTTGCGCTTGGCAACCGCGTCTGGTGCGCCCGTGCCGGCCGGGATGAGCTT
>JBJSXZ010000155.1:0-2218 GCA_046086645.1 Candidatus Limnocylindrus sp. | reverse complement strand
GCCCGGACTTTCCTCGGCGCCACCCGAAAGTGGCGTCGCGGCCGTCCGGCCATCTCGCCGGAAAGGGATTCTAGCGCGCCGGTAGCTCGGCGACGAGCCCGTCAAAGGCGGGTATGACTCCACGGGGGAGCCGCCCTGCGAGGTCTGCATAGTCAAGATCGTGATCTAGGTGGGTGAGGATTGCTCGCCGTGGGGCAAGGTCGGCGATGAGGGCGAGCGCCTCGTCGACCGTCTGGTGCGTGGGGTGCGGTAGGTCGCGCAGCGCTGAAACAACGAGTAGGTCGAGGTCGGCGAGCATCGCACGCGAGGCTGCCGCGACGCTCCCCACATCGGTGAGGTAGGCGAGGTTGCCACTCCGCCACCCTGTTGTCGCACGTCGTCCATGCACAAGCGGAATCGCCTGGAAGCGCCTCCCAGCGATCGTAACTTGCTCGTCGCTTTCTACAAGGGTGAGCGCAGGGATCCCATGCCCTGGTGCAGTGCGTCCATCAAATGCGTAGGCCCAGCGAAGGCGCAGCTCTGTCGCGGTATCGCTCGATGCACCCACCGGCAACACAAAATCTTGTGCGTCGGTATACGCACGAAGTTCATCAATGCCGCCCGTATGGTCAACATGGATATGCGTGACAAGTGCGCCATCGAGGCGCTCAAGGTTAAATCGGAGTGCCTGCTTACGGAGATCCATCCCTGGATCGATCACGACCGAGCGAGCGGCCCCATCGAGTGGATCGCGCCACTCGATGAGTGCTGCACTGCGCAAGCGGCGATTGCGCATGTCGCGCGAGAGGCAGACATCGCAACGGCAGCCGACGCGCGGGACGCCGCGGCTCGCTCCAGATCCAAGGATCGTGAGACGCGTTGCCTGCCGCTCTCCGCCGCTATCACTGACATCAGTTGCAACAGGGGTGCGTACTTGGTCGTCGGGGCGACGAACCACTCGCGCTGGACCGCCGCGAAGCGCACGATCGAGCGCCTCATTTGCAAGCGCGTCTGCACGCCCATTCTGAGCGCGCGGCACATGGCGCGCCTCCCAACTTTTGAATTGGCTGAGTAGCCTGATGGCCTCGTCGCAGAGTGGCGCAAGCTTTGCATCGCGTACACGCCAGCGACCATGGAGCTGCTCAACCACCAACTTGCTGTCGAGCAGCAGGCTCAGTGTTGTGGCGCCAAGCTCAAGTGCAAGCTCGGCTCCGGCAATCACTGCCTTCCATTCCGCAACATTGTTCGTCGTGGTGCCGATTGCTGCCGAAATACTCGCAATGGGGGTTGCATCCGGTTTACTTGCACCAGCCACACGCGCGTCGTACAATGCCGCGCCGATTGATGCGGGACCAGGATTCCCTCGACACGCCCCGTCCGTGCGGAGGATGAGGGTCTTCACGGAGGCGGACTACCTCGCCCCAACCGCGGCTGAAACTTCGAGGATCGCCTTGGTGATATTGATCCCGCGTGGGCATGCCTCAACACAATTGAACGTCGTCCGACAGCGCCAGACGCCATCCTCGTCGGCGAGGATCTCGAGGCGCTCATGCGCCGCCTCATCGCGCGAGTCGAAGATGAAGCGGTGCGCATTCACAATGGCCGCCGGCCCGACATATTCAGGCTCCGCCCAGAAGCTCGGGCAGGAGGTGGTGCAGGCGGCGCACAAGATGCACTTCGTCGTATCGTCGTAGACCGCACGCTGCTCCGCTGACTGAAGGCGCTCACCACTCCCCTCTGGCTCTGCTGCCACGAGGAAGGGCATCACGCTCCGATACTTTCCGAAAAAGCCTTCCATGTCGACTACGAGATCTTTCACAATCGGAAGACCCGGGAGTGGTGCAACCGTGATCGTGCGACCAAGCTGCTCCACGCGCAGCTTGCAGGCTAGTCGGTTGCGGCCGTTGATCATCAGCGCGTCTGAACCGCAGACGCCATGAGCGCATGAGCGACGGAAGGTGAGGCTCCCATCAAACTGCTCTTTTGCACGCATCAATACATCGAGGACACGATCCATTGGCTCGACGGGCACCGTAAAGGATTGCCAGTGTGGTGCCTGGTCCGTCTCTGGGTCAAAGCGCTGGATCCGCAGTTCTACTTCCATCGTCTTCTCCTCAATAGACCCGTGGCTTCGGCGCAAACTTCGTGATGACGACGGGCTTGTATTCAATCTTTTCTGCTGGTATGCCGTCACTTCCGCGCCAAATCATGGTGTGCGCAAGGAACTTCGCATCATCAC
>JBJSXZ010000154.1:0-4257 GCA_046086645.1 Candidatus Limnocylindrus sp. | reverse complement strand
GTGCGAGCGGCGTTGACTCCTCGCTGCGAACCGCCAGCCGATAAAGCTCCTTTGCCACCACATCACTCGTACCACCGATCGCCCGTTCGAAGAGGGCTGAATCTTCTGCGACTGGCAGCTGAATGCGCGCATAACCAGCGGCGAGTGCGGCCGACCAGGCGTGCTCTTCTGCCCAGGCGAATGCCGATGCTTCTGGCTCGCGGATGTCGCGGAGCCCGCGTGGCGACTGGAAGCCGCTCACTGTCGCTGCTCCCGCGAGACGCTCCGTACGCCACGAATGCGCTCGATTCGCGCCATCAGTCTGGCCAACTCGCTAATGGAGCTTACCGCGAGTGTTGTGAGCACTTCGGCGCTCGAAGCATTCGACGTCTGGACACTCGCAGAGAGGATGTTGACCCGCTGGTCCGCAACAACCTGCGTAATTTCGGAAAGGAGGCCTGTGCGGTCGCCCGCCTCAATCCGAATCGTCACCGGATAACTCTCAGTTGGGGCACTTGCCATCTCCCACTCCACATCGATCATGCGCGAGGCCTCGCGAGCAGACAAGGCGGCATCGCAACTCGATAGATGAACGGTTACCCCTTTTCCGCGCGTGATGAAGCCCACGATCGGGTCGCCAGGCACAGGGCGACAACAACGGCCGAAGCGTGTGAGCAGGTCGGGCACTCCCTTCACGCGAATCGCGCCAGTGCGCTCGAACCCCACCGCGACTGTCGATGCGCCCGTAAAGGGCAGAATCGCCTTTGCATCGTCTGCTGCAACCCCAAGGCGTGAAACAACCTGCTGTGCGCCTATTGCGCCATGACCGATCGCGGCGTACAGATCGTCGGCCGTACCCTGGTTCAGTTGGCGTGCCGCCTCATCGATGCGTTCACGTCCGATGACATCGATCGACGTGCGGGCAAGTCGGCGAAGTTCTCGCTCAAGCGACTCTCGACCGTGCACGATATTTTCGCTCCGCTCCTGCTGCTTGAACCACTGACGAATCTTGTCGCGGGCCTGGCGTGTCCCAACGATGCTGAGCCAGTCGCGACTCGGGCCATGCTTTCCGCGCGAGGTGACGATCTCAACGATATCGCCCGACTTCAACCGATACTCCAGTGGCACAAGCCGATTGTTCACCTTTGCGCCAATGCAGCGGTGCCCAATGTCGGTGTGGACGAGATAGGCGAAGTCAAGCGGGGTGGCGCCACCGGCAAGTTCCTTGACATCACCTTTCGGAGTAAAGACGTATACCTGATCTTGGAAGATATCAACGCGAACGCCTTCGAGAAATTCGGTGGCATCAGTCACATCGCGCTGCCATTCGAGCAGCTGGCGCAGCCAAGCGAGCTTTGCATCGTATGCCGCATCAGGTCGAACACCGTCCTTGTAGCGCCAGTGTGCTGCAATGCCGACTTCTGCAACCTGGTGCATCGATCGTGTGCGGATCTGCACCTCAAGCGGCCGGCCGTCCAAGGCGACTACGGCTGTGTGCAGGCTCTGATAAAGATTGTTCTTTGGGATCGCAATGTAGTCATCAAATTGGTTGTGAATGGGCCGCCACACGGAATGCACCGTGCCAAGCGCTGCGTAGCAGTCGCGAAGATCGTCCACGATGACTCGTATCGCATAGACGTCATAAATCTCCGAAAAGTCGGTCCCCTTGCGTGACATCTTCTTGTGGATGGAGTAGAGATGCTTTGCGCGACCGGAGAACTCTGCATGAATCCCTGATCGCTCAAGCTCGGGGCGCAAAACGGCGATGGCACGCTCAATGTAGTTGGAGCGGGCGTCACGCCGAAGGTCGACGAGCGCTGCGAGCTCGTGATATCGCTCTGGCTCGAGCGTCTTAAATGAGAGATCCTCAAGCTCCCATTTGATCTGCCAGATTCCAAGGCGCTCGGCGAGTGGGGCGTAGATCTCAAGGGTCTGGCGTGCAATCCGAGTCTGCTTCTCCGACGGCAGCGCGGCAATCGTGCGCATGTTGTGGAGACGGTCGGCGAGCTTGATGAGCACGACACGGATATCCTGTGCCATCGCCAAGAACATCTTGCGCATGCTCTCGGCATGCTGCTCCTCGGCCGAGAGGGAGGAGAACTTGCTGAGTTTCGTTACGCCGTCAACAAGAGTCGCGACCTCATCACCAAATCGCGCTGCAATCTCCCCCGCGGTGATACTCGTATCCTCTGGTACGTCGTGGAGCAGGGCTGCCGCGAGCGTCGATGCATCGAGTCCAAGATCGGCGAGGATCAACGCTGCTTCTGCTGGATGCGTGACATAAGGCTCACCAGAGGCTCGGAGCTGTCCTTCATGCGCGGCAACGGCAAAGTCAAACGCATCTTCAACAAGCCTACGCTGATCCGCTGCCACCTGATGTTCGGTGGTCCTCGCAATGAGTAGTTCGCGCAGCTGTGCAATCGGGCGCGCGAGGGCACGAACCTTCGCGGTCGGGCTGACAGCAGCACGCTCCGACCGACCGACCACGGGGACTGGTTGTGGATCAACGCTCATGCTCATCGAGGATACCCGAGTGTGGCCAGTGCCTCGCGCACAACGCCGACCTCATCCCATGCCTCGACCTGCCCGTTGCGCTCAATGGTTTGCTCGTGCCCCTTCCCTGCGAGAAGCACGACGTCACCAGGACGGGCTTCGTGCAGTGCAGAATGAATCGCGGCACGGCGCTCGTGGATGATCTGGGTTCGGCCAGCGGCAGTCGCCACGCCAAGCACGGCGCTGATCCCTGTGAGTATCGCTGCGGCAATCGCGTCTGAGCTCTCCGAACGGGGGTGATCTTCTGTAATCCAGATGCGATCGGCGGCTGCGAGTGCGGCACCGATTTCTGGCCGGCGACGCGGGTCACGCTCCCCTGCTGCGCCTGCAACAACGAGGAGCCGCCCGCCTTGCGCACAGAGGCTACGGGCCATCTCGACAGCATTGCGCATGGCGTGACCGTTGTGCGCAAAGTCGATGATGATGGAGAACGGCTGGCCATCAGCGATCAGCTGGCTGCGTCCGGGCGGACCAGGCTCTGCCTCGACCGCTGCGCGTGCGACCTCAAGCGGGAGCCCCCAGGCGGCAACGAGAGTCAGTGCTGCTGCGGCATTCGCTAGGTTGTAGCGCCCCGGTAGCTGCAATTCGAGCGCATACGGTTCCCCGTTGATCACCACGCGCCCATCTGGGAGCATTCCGAAATGCGCAACACGTACACCCGCTGATGCCGCAGCGGCGGCGAAGAGCGGCTCGGTTGCGTCCCCTATTGGCAGGACGAGGATGGGCTCGAGTCCAGCGGCGCGACTGGCAGCGCTCCAGCGAATCTGATCGACGAGGCGCAGCTTTGCCGCTCGATATGCTTCAACCGTTCCATGTAAATCGAGATGGTCAACGGTCACATTGGTCACAAGCCCCGCAGCGAACGCCATCCCGCCGACGCGTGCAAGCTCTAGCCCGTGGCTCGTCGCCTCGATCACGGCGGCCTTGTCGCCTGAAGATGCAATCCGTCGGAGGAGGTGCTGCAACTCGGGCGCTTCCGGTGTCGTGTGGCTCCCGTCAACGACAGCCTCTATCCCGCCGACGCGCGTAATTGCCGTGGTGAGTAGCCCAGAGGGGAGGCCAACAGCTGTGAGTGCGGTTGCGAGGAGGGTGGATGTCGTTGTCTTTCCATCTGTCCCGGTTACACCAATGGTGAGCAGCGACTCTGCAGGATCCCCCTCCCACCAAGCGGCAAGCTCTGCGAGCGCGCGGCGCGTGTCACTGACGACAACCGTTGGGACAGCTGCATGGAGGTCGCGTTCTGCCACAAGGAGCGCGGCGCCATGCTCGACCGCCTCCGCTGCATACGCCGCCCCGTCAGTACGGAACCCGCGAATGGCGACGAAGATCCCCCCTGGCGCGACGTGGCGCGAGTCATGTGTCGGCGCGTTTGTAAGCGAGATGCTCTGCGAGCCGGTGAACCGAGCGATGCCAATGTGTCCGAGTCGCTCGAGAAGTGCTGGGAGGGTTCGATCAGGCATCGGCACTCCAGCGCGAACGCGCGCCGCCGAAGCGCACGAGGCGTCGCGTCACTGGCACCGCCTTGAAGAGCGCGATCGCGAGTGATGTCGAGGCAGATGGCTGGATCGCAAAGAGAGCAAAGACGTAGACAGCGACTGCCGCCGACCCGCCTGCAACGAGGCAAACAAGATCTGTGACGGGGCTCACACCAAGGTTGTCGAGCTCGGCGATGAGGAGGTAGGCGGCGCAGGCAGCAGGGAGCGCCAAGAGCAGTGGGGCGAGTTG
>JBJSXZ010000153.1:0-1851 GCA_046086645.1 Candidatus Limnocylindrus sp. | reverse complement strand
CAGGGAAGGGGACGCAGGCGGAGGCACTCGCCACCGCCACTGGCGCAGCGCACATTGCGACAGGTGACCTCTTCCGTGCAGAAATTGCCACAGGTAGCGCACTTGGACTCCAGGCCAAGTCGTTTATCGATGCAGGCAAGCTCGTGCCCGACGCTGTGACTATCGGCATGATCTTGTCGCGCTTGGCACAGCCGGATGCAGGCAATCACGTCATCCTCGATGGGTTTCCGCGCAATGTTGCGCAAGCAGAGGCGCTTGACGCCGCACTTGCGCATTCTGCGCGCAACCTAGCGGCAATCCTCCTTGAAGTCGACCGCGATGCACTCGTGGCACGCATCAGCGGCCGACGAATCTGCGGCGGATGCGGTCGTTCGTACCACCTCACAAAGAATCCACCGAAGCATGAAGGCACGTGCGACGGGTGCGGTGGTGCGCTGACGATGCGGAGTGACGACGCCCCTGAGACTGTCGCAGCCCGTATGACCAATCAACTCACAGCACTCGATGCCGTGGTCGCCTTCTACCGTGCGAGCAGCCGCCTGCAGGTGGTTGACGGAGATGGTGAGATTGGGGATGTTGGTAAACGTCTTGCACGCGCAGCGGCGGCTGTCGGACTGCACGAATGAGCTCAATCTCGCGGAAGAGTCGAGACGAGATCGAGGCCATGGCGCGTGCAGGAAAAGTCGTCGCTGAGGTCCTGGAGCTGGTCTGCGAGCTGGCGCGCCCAGGGGCGAGCACAGCAGAACTCGACGCCAAAGCCGAGGCACATATCAAGGCTGCGGGGGCGATCTCGAATTTCAAGGGGTATCACGGTTTCCCTGGTGTGGTTTGCCTCTCGCTTGACCATGAGGTGGTGCACGGGATTCCCGGTGACCGCGAAATCCGAGACGGGATGCTCGTCTCTGTTGACGCGGGCGCGATCTGGGATGGCTGGCACGCGGATGCTGCGCGCAGCTTCTACGTCGGGAGCGCGCCAGAGCCAGTTGCCCGCCTCATTGCGGTCACCGCCGCGGCACTCGATGCGGGGATCGCCGCTGCTCGTCCCGGCGCAACGATTGAGGACGTCTCGGGGGCCATTGAGGACGTCGCCAGCGCAGCGGGCTTCGGGATTGTGCGCCCCTTTGTCGGGCATGGCATTGGGCGTGCCATGCACGAGTCTCCGCAGGTTCCTAACTATCGGACCGGTCGCAAGAGCCTCACCCTCGCGCCAGGACACTGCCTCGCCATCGAACCAATGCTGACGATGGGGAGCCCAGAGGTGCGGGTGGAGGACGATGAGTGGACAGTTGTAACAATGGATGGCTCCCTGGCGGCCCATTTTGAGGATTCCATCGCCGTTGAGGAGGGTGCGCCACGACTCCTGACCCGTGCGTGAACTGGTGGCTTTGCGGCTCCTGCCCCCCTCTGCTATTCTCTCCCTTCGCGCCATCGCGGTCTCCGCGAGTCGTTATCTCGGCACGCTGAGGTCTATAAGAGTCTGATCGGGGGGTTGTTGGCGAAGAAAGATTCGATCGAGGTCGAGGGGACTGTCGTAGAGCCGCTGCCGAACACATCGTTCGTCGTCGAACTTGAGAACGGTCACCGGATCCGCGCTTACATCAGTGGGAAGCTTCGGACGAATTTCATCCGAATCCTTCCTGGTGACAAGGTGAAGGTCGAACTCTCGCCGTACGATCTGACCCAGGGTCGGATCACATACCGGCTGAAGTAGGAGTACATGTGAAGGTTTCGGCATCAGTAAAAGTTCGTTGCGACAAGTGTCTCGTGATTAAGCGGCACGGCCGCGTTATGGTCATATGCGAGAACCCAAAGCACAAGCAGCGGCAGGGATAGACCATGGCTCGTATTGCA
>JBJSXZ010000152.1:0-38707 GCA_046086645.1 Candidatus Limnocylindrus sp. | reverse complement strand
GAATCGACGCAGCACAGGCGGCGCAGGCGATGGCGGTCGCCAGCAGCCTTCACGTCGAGGTTGTCGTTGGCGAGGAGATCTCAACGCTGCAAGGGCATCTCGTTGCACTCTTCCTCAAGGAACGAGTCAAACCACTGCGCTCACTCCGTCGCACGATCGCCGAGGTGCATGAGCAGGGAGGGATCGCGATCTCAGCTCACCCGCTCTTTCCGCACTTTCTCTGTACGCAAGAGGGGACACTTCGCTCCGTTGCGAACGACCGAGACCCTGCCTGTCGGCCCGACGCGATCGAGATCTTCAACCCGACGATCTTCGGCACCTACCCACGGGCACGGGTTCAGCGGCTCGCTGCGGAGTTAGGGATCCTCGGCATCGGCGCATCAGATGCCCACGTGGTTGAGGCGATCGGGCGCGTCTGGAGTACCTTTCCTGGGCGCGGGGCAGCCGACCTTCGCGCCGCGATCCTCGAGCGCACAATCGAGTTCGGAGGCGGCACCGACCACGCGCTCATGGAGAGCCCGAGCATCTTCGGGCGCCAGATGCTGCGCAACCTGATCGGGCTTGGCCAAGACCTCGCCGGACTCACCCGTCCGGTCTGGAGCCTCGGCGGCGCACGCCAAGGGCGTGACCTCGGCTACCCAGGGAGTCGCCAGCGCCCTGCCGTTTACGATCCACGTGCGCACCTGCGCGAGCACGAGAAGGAGAAGGGGGAGCAGCAATGAAGATTGGCTTGATCACCCCGTACGCCTATCCGATGCCAGGCGGCGTCAACGATCATGTAGGCAACCTCTACCGCGTCCTTCGTTCCCGCGGTCACGACGTGCGGATCATCACGAGTAGCCACGGTGTGCAGCGTGCCTCTGAAGGCGATGTGATTCGTATCGGGAAGGGGTTCAGCGTCCCGTTCAATGGATCAATGGGGACGATCACACTCAGCCCAACGTATCTGAGTCAGATGCGCCAACTCTTGGAGCGCGAGCGATTCGACGTCTTGCACTTCCACGAGCCGTTTGTTCCGTTCCTTAGCCTTGTGACGCTGAGCGTATCAACATCCGTGAACGTGGGCACCTTCCATGCGTTTGGTGGCCTCTCCGCAAGCTACGAGTTTGGTAAGCGCGCACTCGGTCACTACGCAGCAAAACTTCACGGGCGCATCGCCGTGAGCTCTGCAGCGCGGCATTTCATCAGTCGCTACTTTCCAGGCGAGTACAAGATCCTGCCAAACGGTGTTGACCCACTCAGCTACCAGCGCGCCGTACCAATTGCTCGCTATCGCGATGGCGTACCGAACATCTTCTTTGTTGGACGCATGGAGTCGCGCAAGGGACTCATTCACCTCCTCCGAGCATTTCGCAAGTTGCAGATTGATGGCGTCCCATCTCGCCTTCTGATTGCTGGTACAGGACCGGGCGAGCGCGAAGCACGGCGCTATGTGCTTACGCGCCAACTCGACAATGTCGAGTTTCTTGGCCGCGTGTCCGAAGGGGAGAAGCGCCAACTGTTCAAGACGGCCGACATCTACGTGTCACCGGCAACCGGCCGTGAGTCGTTCGGCATCGTGCTGCTTGAGGCGATGTCTGCCGGCGCACCCATCATCTGCTCCGATATTCACGGATACCGAGCGGTGGTGCGTCGCGACCGCGAGGCCCTCCTGGTCCCGCCAGGCGACTCAGAGGCACTCGCCGATGCGCTACGTCGTCTCATTGAGGATCAAGATCTTCGCGCACAACTTTCGAAATCAGGTGTAGAGCGCTCGGAACTGTTCAGCTGGGAACATGTCGGCGCATCGGTCGAAGAGTACTACGGCTTCGTGATCCGACGGCTTGCAGATGAGGGTCGACTCCCGAGCGGCTACTCTGCGCCAATCCCGCTACCGCCCGGCCCCCGACAACGCAAGGGCTAATCGAACCGCAAGACTACGCCGCAGCACAGCGCGCAGCAAGCTCACACAAGAGTCGCGCAGTCAGCCCCCATGCACGTCGATTTCCAGGAAGTGTGATCGTGCCATAGCGAAGTGAAACCCCACGCTCAATCGCATCCACCTCAAGGATTGGAAGTCGTGGATCAAATAATCCGAGTTCTGCCCCAAGAGTCCCGGCAACCTCACTCGGATCAGGAACGATCACTGGAACACGTGGTGCGATGGCAATGAGAACTTCTACGCTGTAATCACTCGTCGGCACATACGCTGCGTCGAGTGAGCCGACAAAGGTGATCCCCTGCGCAGCATCACCAGCGTCAAACCCGAGCTCCTCATGAAGTTCGCGAATCGCTGTCTGCATTGGAGTTTCTCCTGGCTCGGCCTTGCCACCTGGGAGCGCAACTTGGCCGCCATGGACGCCACCATCTGTGCGCTCAATGAGCAACACCTGGCACTCGTATGGATGAATATCGCTGCCACTTCCGCCGCCGATGCTGTTGCACGAACTGCGTGCGGTAGGCGGAACAAGAAGTGCGGTAACAACGGCGCGACGTAGCGTGCGACCAACTGGTGGCGTATGCGGAACCGCTACGAGGTTGGGCAAGACGCGCGGCGTTAGGGCCGCCGGAAGTGCAATCGGGAGCGGCGCGAGCATTCCATGCTCGTCACGTACGAGCGCTGTTCTCACCCGCTCTGTCAGTCGTTCGAGTGCGTCTAGCTCGGTCGTACGTGCCCCCCAGGTGCGCGAACGGCGATCCGCGGCCGTACCGGGCTCGCGGTTGCTGGCAGTGGCCGTGGCTTGCGTCGCAGCGCGTGCTCGAGGACCTGGCCGATCGTGTCGACCGGGATGATCTTCAAGGCCTTCCGAATCTCTTCCGGAACTTCCTGAAGATCCTTCTCGTTCTTTTTCGGAATGAGCACGATGCGAGCACCAGAAGCATGCGCGGCGAGCGCCTTGCTCTTCAGCCCGCCGATCGGGAGCACTCGCCCGCGCAGGGTGATCTCGCCGGTCATTGCCACGTCTTTTCGCACTGGGATGCCCGTGAGCGCTGAGACGATCGCCGTCGCCATCGTCACCCCAGCCGAAGGCCCATCCTTCGGGATCGCACCAGCCGGTACGTGGATGTGGAGCCCAGTCTTTTCGAAGCGTTCCGCCGGGATTCCCAGCTCGGCACCGTGCGACTTGATCCAGGTCAGCGCGGCTCGCGCCGACTCTTTCATCACGTCGCCCAACTGCCCAGTAAGGATCAATTCCTCACGGCCATCCATGACACCCACCTCGACTGCGACAACGTCACCGCCCGTTGGGGTTACAACAAGCCCAATCGCCGAGCCGATCTGGTCATCGGTATCCATCTCGCCGTATTCGTGGCGCTCCGGGCCAAGCCAGGCCGCCATCTTCTTTAGATCAACGACACCCTTGCGCGACTTTTTCTCTGCAACGCTTCGTGCAACCTTGCGCATGAGCGTGGCGATCTCGCGTTCAGCGTTGCGAACACCAGCTTCGCGCGTGTAGTGTCGAATCAGGTGCACGAGCGTCTCATCGGGGATCGTTACCTGCGAATCCACCAAGCCGTGATTCTCTCGCTGCTTGGGGATGATGTAGCGCTTTGCAATCTCTACCTTCTCGACTTCGGTGTATCCAGGGATCTGAATAATCTCCATGCGATCGCGGAGCGGCGCAGGGATTGTGTCGAGTTGATTCGCAGTTGCAACGAAGAGCACCTGCGAAAGATCGAACTCCACCTCGAGATAATTGTCTTGATAGGTAGAGTTCTGCTCCGGATCGAGCACCTCAAGGAGTGCCGATGATGGATCGCCGCGGAAGTCCGCGCCGAGCTTGTCGATCTCATCGAGCATGAAGACAGGGTTTTTCGTTCCCGCCTGCTTGATTCCCTGCACGATACGACCAGGAAGCGCGCCAATGTAGGTGCGTCGGTGGCCGCGGATCTCTGCCTCGTCATGAAGTCCACCGAGGCTCATTCGGACAAATTTCCGTCCCATCGCTCGGGCAATCGACTTACCGAGTGAAGTTTTCCCAACACCAGGAGGCCCCGCGAAGCAGAGGATCGGGCTCTTCACCTGCGGCGCCAACTTGCGCACCGCGAGGTACTCGACGATTCGCTCTTTCACCTTCTCGAGTCCGTAGTGATCCTCGTTCAGCACCTTTGCGGCACCCGCAATGTTCAACTGATCCTCGGTTGCTTCGTTCCACGGCATGGAGATCAGCCAGTCGACATAGGTGCGGATGACGCCAACCTCTGGCGAGGCAGACGGGATCCGGCTCATCCGGTCGAGCTCCTTCAGTGCGCGCGACTTCGTCTCGGCCGGCATGCCTGACGCTTCGACCTTCTCGCGCAACTCGTTTGCCTCTGCCTGTTGCGGGTCGTCTTCGCCGAGTTCGCGCTGGATCGCCTTCATCTGTTCGCGCAAGAAGTATTCTCGCTGGCCTTTATCCATCTCTGATTTCACTTCAGACTGGATGCGACCCTTGATCTCAAGGATCTCAATCTGACGTGCCAGGAAGGCGGAGACATACTTCAGGCGGTCGACAACATCGATCGTCTCAAGCAGCTCCTGTCGCTGCTCCGTGGTCATATCGGGCGTATAGGCGGTCATGTCTGCAAGAAGGCCAGGATCACTGATGTTTTTTGCGGCAACAGCCGCTTCAGGCGGCACCGGTGCGCCGGAGGTCACGTAGGTCTCGACCTGCGTCTGGATGGTCTTCATGAGCGCCTCTACCTCGACGCCCTCAGCGTGCGGCGCCTCGACGATTTCAGCCTTCAATGCAAGATAGCTGCCTGACGTATCGAGCCCGCGAACGGCAATGCGCTTCTGGCCCTGGACAACAGCGCGTAGTGTGCCGTCCGGAAGGTTTACCACCTGAGCGATCTTTGCAAGCGTGCCCATGCGGTGCAATTGCTCAATGCCGTCAACCTGTTCTTGCTCAGGCTCACGCTGTGTGACAAGTGCGAGCCAACCTCCGGTCTCAACTGCGGCACGAATTGCTGCAACGCTCTTATCGCGTCCGACCTTGAGTGGCGCAACCATCTCGGGGAAGATCACGATCTCGCGAAGTGGAACAAGCGGGAAGCTTCCTGAACCGGTTGGCACAATGGAGCCATCCTCTTCGGCGGCCTCGACCGCCTCGTCAATTTCGAGCTGCTCGACCTCGTCCAACTCAAGCTCGAGGTCGTCGTTCATCTCACGCTCGTTCATCGTCGTGCTCCTTTCGCTGTCGCCTTTTCGCTTCGCTCATCGCGCCCCTCCTCATAGAGTCGCTCGAGGATGCGCTCCCCCAACCGCTCCTCAAGTTCGAAGAGGAGCTTCACTCCTGCAAGATTGACGCCCAACTCTTGGGTCAAGTGGCGGATCCAAAGGATTCGCCGAAGGTCATTGGCGGAGAAGAGGCGAATGTTCGTCTCGGTTCGCGAGGGGCAGATCAGCCCCTCCTCTTCGTAGATGCGCAAGGTTCGAGGATGAACTTGGAGCAGGCCAGCAGCCACGCTGATCACGTAGACCGGCTGCGCTGGATCAACGACCCCTTCTACCCTGAACATACGTACATCCTAGAAACATATCAATGATGTTGTCAAGAGATGTACGGGGCTACTGGCAGGGCTTACTCCAGTTCGCGGCGATAGGGGATATCGAGAATCACCGTGTTTTTGCGCCCAATCAGGGTCTCTCGTAAATGCTTCCCATTTCCGTTGTGGAGGATTCGGTCCCACCAATGGCGCCCCGAATATTCAGGAATCATGACGACGTTTATTGGCAGAACGCCTGACTCGTGAGGCTCTTCTTCAATCTCGTCAAGGTAATGGCAGATCGGCTCCACAATTGCACGGAATGGAGAGTCGACTGTAACCAGCCGTACGCCAGGGAAAAGGTACTCAAACTTAGCCCGAACCGTGCGCTCCTCCTCGTCACTGAAGACAACCCTTAGTGCAATTAGCTCGCCCGTTGAGCCTTCTAGGAGGCGCCCAAGTGTTATGGCGCGCACCGTCGAGCGGTTGATTTCACCAAACGGAGCAAATATTCTCCTCGGCCGGTGCGGTGCATCAAAAATTACTCCGGCCGGAATTGCGAGCTCGCGTTCGTGCATATCGTATCGTCGCCGAACAAAATACATGAACAACGCAACGATTGGAACGAGGATGAAAATAATCCACCCGCCGACTGCAAACTTGGCAATTGAGATAATGATAAACACAATTCCGGTGACAGCGGCACCGATTCCGTTAAGCGTCGCCTTGCTCTTCCAGCCCAGTCCGCCAATTCTCTTCCAATGTAGAACCATACCTGTCTGACTGATGGTAAAACCGAGGAATACCCCAATTGCGTAGGCAGGAATTAACAGCGTGACGAGCGCGCCGGTGAAGAGGAGGAAGAGCACCGCGCCGATTGCGATGGCAAGAATCCCTCCCGCATATGCCAGGCGGTCGCTTCGCTGCCCAACCTGCTTTGGCAAGAATCCGTCGCGAGCAAGGATTCGAGCAAGCTGCGGGCCACCGTTGAACCCCGTATTTGCTGCGAGCAGCAATATCCCAGTCGTTGCTATCTGGAAAAGTGCGTATAAGACCCCGCCATCAAACGAGGTTCGTGCAATCTGTGAGAGCAAGGTTTCGCCGCCGACCTCTTGCGGCACTTTTCCATAGGCAAATGCCAACAGAGAAATGCCAAAAAAGATTGAGCCGAGCAACAACGACATGATGCTCATCGTGTCTGCTGCGTTCTTCGATTCAGGTTCCTTAAAGGCGGCAACCCCATCAGAAATTGCCTCGGTTCCAGTGAGGGCAACGGAGCCGTAGGCGAATGCTTTCAAGACCAGAAACGGCAGGATGAGTTGCATTCCGTCATGCGGAATAATCTCTACACCCTGGCTCCAGTTCACGGCAGGATCACCCAACGCAATGCGGATCAGGCCAACGCCTATGACGCTGATCGCGCCAACAATAAAGAAATAGGTCGGGATCGCAAAAAGCCGACCGGACTCCCGCAGTCCACGTAGATTTGCTAGCACTAAAACGAAGAGCGCAGCTAACGCGAGTTCGAGTCTCACAGGCGCAAGTTCGGGGACCGCTGAAGTAATGGCGGCTACCCCTGCGGCCGTGCTGACGGCTGCCGTCAACACATAATCAATCACAAGGCTCGCGGCAGCCACCAAGGCAGGCCACGTTCCGAGCGTGCTCCGTGCTACCGCATACGCCCCGCCCCCCTTCGGGAAGCCAAAGCAGACCTGGCGGTAACTTAGCGCTACGACACCAAGAAGAAGGCCGACAGCTAGCGCAATTACTGGCCCGAAAGCCAGGTATGAAGAGCCTGCTGAGGCAAGGACGATGAGGATCTCCTCGCTTGCGTACGCACTCGACGAGATCGCATCAGAAGAGAATATGGGCAAGGCAAGCTTCTTGCTTAAGCGCTGCTCACCCTCCTCTGCATTGGTGAGTCGGCGTCCAAAGAGTACGCGCTTAGCGGACAAGGCCCGCCGTTCAAATGTGTGTACTGGCTCACTTCCAGCCTCTGAAGCAATGAGGTGGTCAGCATCTTTTTCAACAAAAAGTTCTTCACCCGTTACGTGGTTGTGCCAGTGGTGTCCTTCGCCAGTTTTCTTTTCCATTTCTGAGAGGGCCTTTCTCAGCAGCAAGCGCTGAACTACGTCTTTTGTATCTTACACCCGCCCCCGCTCACTCACCTTTAGCGAGTACAAAAGACCAAGAGGGAAGCGGGTCCATGTTGCGCAGACACAACTCGGACGTCGAAGGTTGCAAATGGGTGCTTCGATTGCGCGAGCGCCAATTCGTCATCCCATTCCCTGCTGCTCCGCTTCCACGCGATCAGGCGGCCGCCCGGCGCCAAAATCGGTAGAGCAAGCTTCAAAAGATCGGCAAGTGGTGCAACGGCGCGAGCGGTAACAAGGTTGTAGCGTGGCCCACCAGCATGTCCGAGTGCCTCTGCGCGTGCGGCCTGTACGCGCAACCGTGAACCGAAGCCAGTCACATTCGCAACAGTTTGGAGAAAGTGCGCCTTTTTTTGTATTGACTCGATCAAGTCAAGCGATGCGTCAGTGTGCGCGGTGAGGAGGCGTGCAGCGAGTGGCACGCCGGGAAAGCCACCGCCCGATCCAAGGTCGGCGATCTTCGCACCTTGCGCAGGGAGGAGCGGTTCGATCAGTGGTACTGCAACAAGGGCATCGAGCAGATGGCGCACAGCACGATCGCGCGGTGCAGTAATGCGCGTAAGGTTAATTGCAGGATTCCACGCGTCGAGGAGTCGCAGGTGGACAGCAACTACCGCGCGCTCACTCTCATTGAGTGGTGCGAGCCCTGCGGCAGCAAGTAACGGCGCAAGTTCTTCGAGCGTTTCGACCTCTGTTGGCGCAAGTGCCGCTGGGTCAGTCGGCAGCGGCAGTCGCCCGTTCGTAGTCAGTCGCTCGCCCCAGTCTTCGGAGCCGTATTGCGTGCGGGGCGACCCATCGAACGTCGAACGACGTCGAGGACCTCCTCTACGTAGGTATCTGCGTCACCCTTTTCGATTGCGCTCTTCACACAGCCGCGAACATGGTCTTCAAGGATTAAGAGCCCGAGAGCATCAACTGCGGCGCGAAGCGCGGCGGTCTGCTGCAAGATGTCAACGCAATACTCTTCGCGATCGACCATGCGGGCAATCCCGCGAACCTGACCCTCAAGGCGGCGCAGGCGGTTCACGAGGATCTTCCGATCCTTGGTGTAGCTGTGGCCCAGATGCGGCTCCATACCCCTGGAGGGTATCCGATCTGCGGCCAGTGGTGGAGGCCGCCGAGCGCGTTGCGCAAGGGTGGGCTGCGTGGGTGGTGCCGCACACCCTATTATCCGTGCACGAGAGCCGTGTTCTCAACGCGGCGCGGGGGAAGCAGCAGGAGCGTGCATGACGGCAAGCGCAGATCCGCACGACGACATCGCAACGGTGCTAATCGCCGAAGAGGCGATCGCAGCGCGCGTGCGCGAGCTCGGCGCCGAGATTCACGCTGCATACCCGGCAGGCGAAGCGATCGTGCTTGTCAGCGTGCTGAAGGGCTCACTCGTGTTTGTTGCCGATCTCATGCGCGCCATACCGCGTAATGTCGAGATCGACCTGATGGAGGTCTCGTCGTACGGTGGTGGCAGCACGGAGTCCAGCGGCAAGGTGCGCATCCTGAAAGATCTATCGGGATCTATCGAGGGTCGCAACGTGGTGATCGTCGAGGACATTATCGACACTGGCCTCACGCTCAGCTACCTCACCACCTACCTTGAAGGAAGAAATCCTCGCTCGGTTCGCATTGCAACGTTACTCAACAAGCCAGCACGACGACTGGTTGACATTCCCGTCACGTGGACAGGGTTTGAGATCCCCGACGAGTTCGTTGTTGGATACGGCCTCGATTTCGGCGAGCACTATCGCAACCTTCGCTATGTCGGTGTGTTGAAGCGCGAACTGTATTCATCCATCATTGGAGGCGCCTGAGATGAAACCACTCGGCAACGTTCAATCCTCATCGGCAAGCCTCTTTCGGCGGAGCAATGGTCGCGGTTTGAGTGCAGCTGGTGCAGTTATCGTGGTGCTCGGCGCGCTTCCGGCATGGTGGACGATCAGTGGTAGCGGGCTTGCACCAGAGATTGGCAACGCATTCGACTCGCCAGGATTTGTTGGCTTCTTCGCTGCACTTGCAGTTCTCGCGGTGATCATCGCGCCAGAGGCGGTTGGCGAACCGCTGAGGATTGACTGGTGGCCGACCCATCTCGTGCTCGTATGTAGTGCAACGTGCGCATTCCTCCTAGCTGCGGGCGAGGCAGCTGTCACCGCTACCGGTAACGACCTCCCGCTTTCAGCGGTCTTCGGCCTCAACACGGCACCTGGCCTGTGGGTCACCCTGGTTGGCCTCGGCGTCTGGATCGCTGGCGCCGCACAGATCGTCGACGCGCGGAACGATCGCTAAAACAACCCAACAAGCGCCGTTTACGCACGAATCCTGTCGGGCGAGCCCCCTCTGCTAGGGTGGGCAGGTGTAGCCGTGCGCTCCGACGCGCGGGCAGGCAGCCGATACCGGCGCCAGCCCCGTCGTAGCAGCGCATGCCACATCAATGACTACAAGAAACCAGAGGTACCAAATTTATGGCACGCAACATCGCAATATTTGTCGACGTAGCAAATGTGTTTTACGCAGCAAAGGCCGCCGGGGTCGATATCGACTACGTGACGCTCCTCAAGACCTTGACGGCGAACCGCGACCTTGTTCGCGCATACGCCTATACCGGGCTTGACCCAGACAACGAGAACCAGAAGGCATTCCACAACTTCCTTGCACGCAACAACTACAAGGTTGTCTCTAAGGATGTGCGCAAGTATGGCGACGGACGATTCAAGGCGAACCTCGACATCGAGCTCGTGGTCGATCTCGTGCGCCTTGCACCAAAGCTTGATATCGCCGTCGTTATCTCCGGCGACGGAGACTTCGCTCCGGCAATTCGCGCCGTGCAAGATATGGGCATTCGCGTCGAGGTGGTGAGCTTCCGCGCCAACACGAGCAGTGACCTCGTTGAGGTCGCCGATCAGTTCATCGAGATCACCTCGATCGCCAAGGTTGAGGCGGGGGCCCGCAGTGGTCGCCGTGTCGCCGCAGAGGGCGAGGAAGACCTTTCAATGACTGAGGTTCCCGACAAGCAGTCGGAAGCGCCAATGCGCGCACGACGCGGCGTACCTGAGCGACCAGAGCGTGGTGTGCGACCGCGACGTGGCGCCGCGCCACGTGCGGCAGAGGAGCGCGTGCGCAGCTCAACGATTCGTGTTGGCAGCACGGTGCTCGATGCCGACTCCATCGAGACATTCACCCTCGACGACCTTGATCCGAGCGATATTGCTGCCGCCGCAATTGCGCGGCCGCGTGAGGTGGGTGAAACAGATGATGACGGCCGTCGCCGTCGCCGCCGTCGCGGTGGACGCGGCCGTCGCGGACGCGGTCTCTCAGGCGAGCCCGGATACCTACAGGGCGGCGGCGTTGACGCCGATGGCGACGAGATTGAAGTGATGACACTACGCGACCTCGACGCGGTTCCGGGTGGCGTTCCTGAGTATCTTGGTTCAGGAGACCGATCCGGCGGAAGGCGCAGCGTGAACAGCACAGGGCGTCGCGAGCTCGGCTTGGGTCCATCGCGCATCGCAGATGAGGTTGCTCGCTCGCAGCGCAATGTATCGCTCCGCGGTGGTGATGAGATCAGCGACGTGTCACCAGAGGTTGCAGCGCTCTTGCGCACGCAGCTGCAGGCAACCGGCCGATCGGCGACCGATGCGCCTGCGCTTTCAGGCAAAGATGCTCCGGTCTCACGTGGACGTGCGCGCGGCGCGAAGCCGGCAGGACGTTCAGTGGCTAAGCCAGCGACAAAGCGTCCGGTCAAGCCGACCGCAAAGGTCGCACTCAAGAAGCCTGCCACACGTCCGAAGCCCAAGGGGAGCAAGGGGTCCTAGCGAATGGTGAAGGCGGTCAGCGCGCCGCCATCACGCGGCATGCATCGCCCCGCACGTTTCCTCGTGCGCGGGCACGATGCCGCCGCTACGCATCTCGCCAAGCTATTTAACGGAACGCCACCGCACGCACTCCTGATCGTTGGTCCGCGCGGCGCCGGTGCCGGAACGCTCGCGCGCGACGCCATTGCAACGCTTCTCTGTGCAACGCCGATCGATGGCGGGCCGTGTGGCACCTGTCGTCCATGCCGACTCGTTGCATCGGGCAATCATGCCGATCTTGTACGGATTGAGCCGAGTGGCGCATCCGATCAGATCGGCATTGAACCGATCCGCGAACTTGTCGCCAGTTTCGCGCTACTCCCAATCGAAGGTGGGCGCCGCGTTGCGCTGATCGAACGTGCCGACCGAATGAACGAGGCGGCGCAAAACGCGCTGCTCAAGACGCTCGAAGAGCCCCCACTGCACACGCATGTCGTGCTCTCTGCGGCAGAAGACGCAACGCTCCTGCCCACAATTCGCAGTCGCTGTGCAACGGTGCGCATCGGCCTACCAGAGGCCGCCGCCGCTGCGGAGCTTATCGCCGAGCGCCTCAGTGTCGACGCAGCAGCAGCAACACGACTCCTGCGTATGGCAGGCGGACGCCCAGGCACGCTCATCAGTGCGGGTGCTACGGGTGAGGCAGCACGCGCACACGCGCAACTTCGTCGTCAGATCATCGATCTCAGCTCAAAGCTTCCGCACGTTCGACTCGCACTTCTCGGCACACTAGTGACCGATGCAAGTGCAATTCTCGTCGCAGAGTCGAGAGACGACGAAGCGGGGGAGCGCGAAGGGCTGACGGCAGACTCGGAAGGCGCACGTGATGATGGAGAGCCAGGAGCCCCCGCACCAGCAAAACCAAAGCGCGCAACGACAAAGCGGACAAGCGCAAAGCCGACTCCTGCCGAGCGCCGCGCACGTGTTCGTGCACTCCTGCGCCTCTGGCGTGGCGTCGCGCATGACCTTGCCTGTGTCGCTGCTGGCGCGCCTGGATCGGTTGCATTCCCTGAAGACCTTGCCGAACTCTCGGCCGTCGCCTCGCGTACAAGCGCCACAACATGGGCAGCCGCTCTCCGTGCGGTAGAACGCTCACTCTCTGCACTGAACGCCAATGGAAATCCAGAGCTCTTGCTTGACGCGCTCGCCTTGCGGTGGCCAAGATTATGAGCAACCCGGTGCTGCAGCAGCAACGTGACACATTCAACCGCCTCGTGAGCATGGGCGAAGAGGTAGTTGACGCACTCGATTACGTTCTGGCACTGAGCGAACGAGGGGCTACGGAGCTTGAGCGAACACATGCGGCAATTGGCGACCGTCCACTTCCGCCCGTCGCACAACAGGGACTCTATGCGCTCACCGCTGCAACCGAACGCGTGCTTGCTGCTGGCGACCCGCATCGTGCGATCGACTGGATCGGCATGCAGCCGCGCCTCTCGACGCTCCTCCTCCTCGCTAGCTTTAATCCAGCGGCACTTCCGAGCGATGCCACCAGCACAGGAACCGGAGCCGCAGTCGCCGCCCGCTTGCCGGCTGGGATCTCGTTTACCGATGCACCGCGCGATGGTCGCGCGGTGGTGTATGCAGGGATTCAGGCGGATCCTCTCTTAAAGCCTCTTGCTGTTGCGATTGCGGGCGCTAAGCCGGCTGAGCGCCTGGCAGCTCGCGCGATCATGAACGATCCGGCCCCCGACGCAGCCACCGCCGCGGCGTACTTTGGCGTGCTCGCACCGCAACGGGGGAGTAGCGACCCACTCATCGTCGGCTCGCTACAGGTTGGCGATAAGGCACCACAGTCCAACGCCCAGTTTCGCGGAGCCATAGTTGAAGCGGTTACGGCCGAGCTCCTTCGGCGTCGACCTGCGCTCGCACGCGATCCAGAGCGCCTCGTTCGGCGCGAGCGACGATTTGCCGTTGACGGTGTCTCTGCCGACCCACACCCATTTGACGTGAGTGTTGAGTCTGGCCCAACCCCCGAACTCTGGGATTGCAAGTGGGGTGCGCGCGGCATCGACTCAAGCCTTCTCGCCGAACTCGAAGACGCACGAATCCGTGCGGCGGGTAGCGGCGTGCGAATCGGCATCGGACTCGTGCTCTTCGACAGCGCACCTGTCGTTGCTGCCCGGCTCGAGATCGTTCGCGGCCCGCGCGAAAAGACGCGCATCATCACACTCGAATCTCTCGGGAGGCTCGCTCACTGATGAGCGCGCAGCGCCGTGAACTGGAAGCCCGACTCGTTTCGGGCGACGCACCTGATGAGGCGCACCTCCCCGCAACTGCACGGTATCGAGATGCGGCACGAAGTGTACGCTTCGACGAGTGTGCTCGCGATGGGCGCATGCGTGCTGCTGCAATCTTGCGCCATGCGCAAGACCTCGCTTGGCAACACAGCGAAAGACTTGAGTATGGACGGGCATGGTACGAGGCGCGTGGAGTCGGCTGGGTGGTTCGATCGATTGACATGATTCTCGATGAGATGCCGCGCGCAAATGAGGCACTTGTTGGTACAACTGCTCTTGTGGGATTCCGTCATGTCATGGCACGCCGGCGTACGCGCATCTTCACAGGCGAAGGTCGAGTAGCCGCTGACGCGATCATTGACTGGGTGATGACCGACGCGGCGGGAAAACCGACGCGCTTCCCCGCGGAGTTCGAGCCATTCGTCGCCTCGATTGGTGCCACGTTTGTTCCAACTAAAGTCCCCACACCAGCAGCCGAGGCACCGTCGCTCAAGACGACGATTGCACTGCGTGCCGCCGATGTTGACCCGCTCGGCCATATCAACAATGCCGCGTGGCTTGAAGTGGTCGACGAGGCACTCGCGCAGCTCGCCCCCGACCAGCTCGTTGCCACGCGGCGCCACATCCGGCTGGAGTTCCTCGCACTTGCACGGGGTGCCACTGTGGACGTGTTGCTCTATGCACACACAGGAGATGCCGCGCAGGGCTACGCCTTGAGCGTGCTCGACTCCGACGGAACCCTGCTCCTTCGCGCTGAAACGGCGGTTGTGTCGTAGAGCTGGTGCGCAGAAAGGCAAGACTTGTCGAATGTGCAACCATCACCTACACCTCAAGCCTCTCGCCGCCGTCTTCTTGCTCTTTGCTGCACTCTTTCCGACATCACCGGCAATGGCACGGAGCGCAACGTGCGAACGAGAAGGCGCCACGCTCCAACTCCTGAGCGCACTCTCGTGTTTGTCAGTCAGGCCTGATTACACGGGCGCGTACAACCGGAGTGCGCAGTTCGGTAGCTCCTGGACCGACGACGATCACGACGGCCTTGATACACGCGCAGAGGTGCTCATCAACGAATCCACCACCACGGTAGTAATGAACGCCTCTGGCGTTACGGTGCGCAGTGGCCGCTGGTACAGCCTTTACGACAACAAGGTCGTGAGCATTGCAATCCAACTTGACGTCGATCACATGGTGCCGCTCGCCGAAGTCTGGCGATCTGGCGCTGCATCGTGGACGCTTGCACGAAGAAAGTCCTACGCAAATGATCTTGGTGTTGGTTGGACGCTCCGTGCAGTTTCGCTGGGGGAGAATCGTTCTAAGGGTGACGATGACCCGTCGCTCTGGATGCCACCCTACCGGGGGAGTTGGTGTACCTATCTTGTCGAATGGGTGGACGTAAAGATTCGATGGGGACTTAGCATGAATAGCGCAGAGAGGTCGGCCATTCGCAACAACTGGATGAGCGCAGGATGTTCGAATCGAGCAAAACCGCCAAAGGTTCGGGTGCGACTCGCGCCTTAAAGCCCGAGGTTCGGGCCCTCCTCGCCACCACCGCGACGCTTTTTCTTTTTCCCCTTACTCTCGCGAGAGGGGGCGGCGGGCATGCCTTGAGCAACGCGTCTCACCAGCGTCTTATCTGCAACCCGTGTCGCGCCCACTACTGCAGAGGGCGAGTGGCCCGATGAAGTTGGCGGCATCTCGTTTCGTTGCCGTGGCTCGGGAGTTGGGTTGCGACGGACAACGATTGACCCTTGCGGGGAACGCCTCGATCGAAAGCTCTCGCTTGCGTGTGCCCGGTACGCGGCCGCCCAGAGAAGTCCGAGTGCAGCGGGGATCAAGAGGAGGCGCTCATCATCTCCGGTAAGGCCGACGGCGATCGCCGCTACCGTCGCGATGACCGCTACGACTAGGGTGGGGCGACGATGTGGCGGGACCCGCTGGACATCACGGCTCTGCATGGGGCGAGTCTAATGGTGCGAAGGAAAGAGCGATGGTGCGCCCGACAGGATTCGAACCTGCGACCTTCTCCTTCGGAGGGAGACACTCTAATCCACTGAGCTACGAGCGCCTGCGCTGAGAATAGATCAGGCGGCCCCCCGTTTAAGGGGACCGCCTGAAGCCGGTCCGCTTGAAGGGCGAACAAGTCAACCCTGCTTGCAACGCTCGAAGAGCATCTATCACGTCGCCTAAAGCGACTACCCTAACCCACCTACCCATGACCTTCGAACAAGAACAGCTGCGCTCAGGATACTCCTCTGGGTGACCGATTCCAAGCCCCTAAACGGGCGAGGAGCGTGTGTTTGAGTCGGTTCGCGGGCTACTCACTAATCGTGACGCTCGACATTGTTACAGGCTCGATAGGGCGATCCCCAGCCCCGATGGTGGTCGCAGCGATTGCGTCAACCACCTTCAAGCCCGAGGTCACCTGACCGAAAATCGTGTATTTCGGCGGGAGCTGCGGCAGGTCCTGAAGGCAGATGAAGAACTGGCTCCCGTTTGTGTTTGGTCCAGAATTCGCCATCGCGACGGTGCCACGCGCATACGGGACGGTCACCGGCTCATCGTCGAATGAGTAACCGGGACCGCCGCGTCCTGTTCCATCGGGGTCGCCACCCTGAATCACAAAGCCAGGTACGACGCGATGAAAGATCACGCCGTTATAGAAGCCCTTCTTTGCAAGTGTGGTGAAGTTTTCTGCAGTCTTTGGGGCCATGCCGTCGAGGAGTTCAAACTCAATGACACCCAGATTAGTTTCAATACGTGCAGTGGCCATCGGGCTCCCCTCTGCGGCAGTGCCGCGTGTGCCAGCTACGCCAGCATTGGTCGGATTCTACCGTGCTACGGAGTGGTGCGCGTGACGGATACGCTCTCGATGACAACGGGGTCGATCGGCTGGGTGCCACCCGCGAGCGGAACCTGTGAGATCGCATCAACCGTATCCATGCCCGCAGACACCTCGCCCAATATTGCGTAGGTACGGGCCTGCTCAAGCGGCCCGGCGGCAGCGTCTGAGAGGACGATGAAGAACTGACTCCCTTGCGAGTTTGGTTCGCTCGTTCGCGCCATGGCGACTGTTCCGCGTCGATAGGTACCAATCACCGGCTCGTCATCGATCAGATAGCCGGGTCCGCCTTTGCCCGTTCCAAGCGGATCACCACCCTGAATGACGAACGGCGTACCATCCTGCATCGTCGCAATCCGGTGGAAGATCACGTCGTCATAAAAACCACAGCTCGCAAGTGCAACAAAGTTTCCAACCGCAATCGGCGAGTTATCGGCAGCGAGATGGAGGGTGATCTTGCCCATCGATGTGCGCATCTCAATATCAAACTCTTCGTGATTGGTGAGTGCTGCCGGTTGTTCACTTGGGCAGCCCGGCTTCTTTCCAACATCCTGCTGTGAGTCGCACGCTGCAATAGCGAAGAGTATGAGCAGCGCAACGGCTGCCGCAAGAAGCGACCGCCTCATCGTGCGTGCTGTTCTTGTCGGGCGGTTCGGATGATCGTTACCGCCATGGCAATCATCAGGAGAAGCTGCCCGGCGAGCACCTCAAGCGTTGGGACCTGGCCCAACACAATTGCCGCGAGGACTGTTGCAGTCGGCGGCATTGCCAGTGCACCGAGCGATCCGATGGTTGCACTCGTTGCACGAACGCCTGAGACAAAGAGTGCATAGGCGAGACAGGTTGCGATAAGCGCGAGGTAGGAAAACTGTACGGCCGGCACGATGATGTTGACCCCGGTAAGGCTTGGCAGTCCGATCTGCGAAGCGGGGAGAGCCAGCACCGTGAAGCCGCCAGCAGACGCGAGTGCGACAAGTTCGAGTGGGTGGATCCCCGTGGCAAGTCGTCGCACCAGCACGATGTATGAGGCGTAGCCAACCATGCAGGCGAGTGACCAGGCAATACCGACATCAAACGTTGCAGCAAACTTCGGGCTTGTGCCGTTGAGCGCGAGCACAAGCGTCCCGGCTGCTGCGAACGCAATCGCTCCAACCACGAATCGGTCAGGCCGCTCGCGCAGAAGGACAACACTTACGGCTGCGACGAAGACGGGTGCTAAACAGAGTTCAATCGCTGTCGCGATCCCAACGCCCGCATTCGTTACGGCCTCAACGTATGCGTACTGAAAGAATGCTTGTACTAAGCCAAGCCCAAGCCCGAGTGCAATTGCTCGGCGACCAAGACGAAACGCACCGTTGCCGAGCAGGAGGCGCGCGGTGATCGCTGCAGCGGGAGCGGTGATGCCGAGGCGGATCGCGACAAGAACGAGCGAGCTCAGCGCGCTACCGGTGCCATCTGCGTTCGGGAAGGCTGCTTTCAGTTGACCGGTCACGACGCCGATCGTGCCCCAGAGGATTCCCGTTGCGATGACTGCGCCGAGTCCGGCGAGCGCGCTGAGGGGGAACGGCTCGCGTATTCGCGACGCGCGATTTGTCGACTTAGACTTTTTCGCTGCAACTGCCATCCGTGGATTCTAGGGCTATTGACGTGGATCGGCTACAGATCGCGCCGCATCAAGGGAGATCGCACCTGAGAACAGTGGCTCGCCAAGGATAAGTGCTGCAACTCCTGCGTCGCGCAGCCGCCGGATGCCATCAAGGTTCTGCACCCCACCTGCAACCGTGAGCTCCATCGTTGGCTGTCGGCGTACCAGTTGCGCAAACGCACCAGCCTCACTTGGGCCACCACCGTGACTAAGGACGACGCGCATGACACCAACGGCAGCGAGGTCGTCGATGATCTCCTCCGCCTTTTTTGGCCCTGCCTGCCTCCATGGGAATGCCGCGAGCCGATCAGGCCGCGGGTCAAGCCCCACGGCGAGCCAGTCGCCAGCGGCAGCCAGGCATGCACGCAGCAGCGGCGGGTTATCGATCATCTGCATGCTGACAACCGCACGCGTCGCACCGGCGGCGAAGACAAGCTGGATCGCCTCAGCAGATTCGAGCCCACCCGCGACCTGGAGTGGTGTCGCAACAAGCCCGGCGACCGCTCCAACTGCGGCGAGGTTTGCCGGGGCACCGGCACGGGCGCCATCAAAGTCAACGAGATGAATCAGTTCCGCACCTTGATCCACGAGCATGCGCGCAATTCGCGCCGGCTGGTCGGTTGGTGCACCGATGCCGGTTGCAGCACCTGGCCAATAGACGAGGCGAGACCGACCCCCTTCAATGTCGATCGACGGAACGATGAGCATCGAGTTCTGCTAGGCCGTTGCGTGCAACGCAGCAGCAGCAGCAGCAATCGTCGCAGTGATGTCGGCTGCCGTGATGCCATAGTGCGTAACGGCACGGATTTGTCCGTGCGGGTAGGCAACCATGAGCACGCCGCGCCGCTCAAGCTCACTCAAGAATCGCGCGCGACGGTCTGAGTCACCGGCGACTTTAAAGAGGACAAAGTTTGTCGTCACGCGTGCAGGATCGAGCACTTCGCCAACTGGTTGCGCGATATAGCCGGGCGAGAGGACGCCACTCAACCCTGCAAGGCCTTCAGCGAGCATGCGAGCGTTAGCGTGGTCTTCAGCGAGGCGCGCAACAGTTCCATCGGGCCCATCGGAGAGTGCAACAAGTCCAGCGGCTGCCAACACACCCACTTGGCGCATGCCGCCGCCCAGGAGCTTACGTGCGCGGCGGGCCCTCCAGATGAAGTCACCACTGCCCACGACAACACTGCCGATCGGTGCAGCAAGACCCTTGCTCAAGCAGAACGTTGCGCTATCTGCGTCGGCAACCAGTTCCCGCGGCGTGACACCTAACGCAACAACCGCGTTGAAAAGGCGCGCACCATCAACATGGATAGGGATGCCGCGCGGCTGGAGCGCGGCACGTAGCGCACGCATGTACGTCGGAGTGATCGGTCTACTGAATGTGTGCGCGTGGCAGTTTTCTACAACGGCAAGTGAGGTGATCGCGCTATGGGGGTCCGAAGGATCCTGGATCGCCTCAATAACGGCATCGACCGGCATCTCACCATCTGAGTTTTCATGAATGATGCGGAGCCCGGCCCCCGCCGCAACGGCGTAGTTTGCCGCCTCGTCGTTCGGAATGTGCCCTTCGGCTGGAGCGATGATCTCTCCGCCGCGCGGCACGTGAGCCATGAGGCTGACGATGTTCCCCATCGTCCCCGATGCAACAAAGAGCCCCGCCTCTTTGCCAAGTAGTGCAGCCGCGCGCGCCTCAAGGGCGATAACAGTGGGGTCATCATTAAAGACGTCGTCACCAAGGTCGGCCGCAATCATCGCAGCACGCATCGCGGGGGTGGGGTGGGTGACCGTGTCGGAGCGCAGATCGATACGGCCCGCCCCTCCTGATCGTGCGGCAGCGTCTCCCCCGTATCCCATAGTCGGATCGTACCCCCTCTGGTAGGCTTCGCAGTCCTGTCGCGGACCCGTGGTGTAGCGGCCCAACATGCCAGCCTGTCACGCTGGAGATCGCCGGTTCGAATCCGGTCGGGTCCGCCAGGAAACTCCTCCTGCCGGCGTTGACTACTATGACCCCATGCCTCGAGAGATCCCCGTGAACGACGGCTTCCCACCAAGCGAGCGGACGCGCGTCCGCCGCCTCCCCGACCGAGCAGCCTACGAGCGCGAACTGATCTACCCCGTTGTCGATGCGGCGTTGACCTGCACCGTTGCCTACCTACTTGACGGGCGGCCGCACGCAACGCCAACCGCGCACTGGAGAGATGGCGACCGCCTCTACTGGCACGGATCTGCCGCGAGCAGATTCCTTTCTAAGGTGGTCGGCACCGAGGTGTGCGTTTCAATCTACCTGACCGACGGGATCGTGCTCGCCCGCAGTGGCTTCGATAGCTCGTTCAACTATCGTTCGGCAACGCTCTTTGGCGTGTGTGAAGAGGTGACTGGCGAAGAAAAGGTCGCGCAGCTCGATGCGTTTATTGAGAAACTCGTTCCGGGTCGCTCAAAGGAGCTGCGCCGCTCGCACGACCAAGAGCTGAAAGCAACAACGCTCCTTGCAGCAAGGATCACCGAAGCTTCGGCAAAGATCCGTGATGGGGGCGTTCATGGCCAAGACGAAGATGCAGCAGAGCCAATCTGGGCGGGCATACTCGAGATGCAGACGCGCTTCACGCGGCTGATTCCCGATGAAGAGACGCCACCGATTACAGATCCTTCTGCACACCTGGCAGCACTGATCGGCAAGAGGGTTTCTTAGTGCGCGGGCAAACGATCAACCGAATCTCTCTCACTGCACTTGCTGCACTCGTCGTCGCATATACGCTGCTCGTCGGCGACACCGTCTCTGCCTCTGCTGGGCCCGCGTGGCTCGCAGTGGCGCTCATCCTGATCGGCACAAACGTCGTACGACTGCGCTCTGGCATCCGTCCATCGACCACGGGCATGGTAGTCGGCATCGGATGTGCGCTCCTTGCTGGTGCACGCATCACCGGAGTGATCCGAGAAGTGACGCCGACCCTTGCGCTGGCAACCGTAATGGTCCCTCTGCTGTTCGCGCGCATTGTGCTGCGAGCACGAAGTTAGGGTCAGCCCCCAGCGATTTGTTCTCCACCGTCGATCGTGATGGTGTTGCCAGTAACCCAACCCAATCCTGCAGCTGAGAGCGCAACGATTGCGCGGCCAACATCGTCAGGTGTCGTGAGCCGCTTGCCCGGATGCTTCTTCAGCACCACGTCGATCCAATCTTGGCTTCCAGGGATCTTGCGCAGCGCAGGCGTATCGACGACACCAGGGCGAAGTGCCGTGACCGTTGCGCCGGGGACGAGTCGCGCGAGTTCCAGTGCGAGCTGTCGGCAGTGGGCCTCGACTGCCGCCTTGGCGGCGGCGACTGCTCCGTACATCGGGACAGCCTTAGCAGCACCCTCGGATGATGTTGCGAAGATTCGCGTCGTGCTGCCGATCAATCCTGCCGCGTAGAGGTCTTGTACCCAGTAGACGAGCGAATGCGCCATCACATCAGATGTCATGTCCATCTGCTTGCGGGTGATGATCGCCGTGTCGCCGTCAGGCAAGAAGGGTTGCAGGCTGCCGAAGGCGAGAGAGTGGAGGACGATGCCAAGTTGCGGCTTCTCTCTCGCGGCGGTTGCGGCGGTGAAGCGTTCTTTCAATTGTGCGACAACCTCGGCACGCTTCTCGTCATCGGCGGCGTTGCCGCGAATGTAGAGTGCCTCAACGCCTGTGGCCTTCACCGCAGTTATGGCCGCGTCGAGCTTCTCGCCACGTGAACGGCCAAGGTAGACACCACAAATGTTGTAGCCCGCCTCGGCTGCACGCCGAGCCGTCGCCTCACCAATGCCGCTTGAGGCGCCGAGAATGAGTGCCCAACGTTGCGTCGACTGATCGGCCATGTGCCCTCCTTGGTCTCGTCTCCCCATAGGGTAGCCGACCCACTTCGCCTCTGGCGCGTAGGATCTAAGGATGGATCCACGCGGTCGACTCCTGCTCATGGCGGTTCACGCACATCCCGACGACGAGACGATCTCGATGGGTGGGACGCTCGCAACCTATGCAGCGGCACATAGTTCGAGTACCGACACCTATGTTGTCACCGGAACACGTGGTGAACTCGGAGAGATCGTTATTCCTGAGCGAGACACGCCAGAGCAACACGCCAAACTTGGCGAGACGCGCATGGGTGAGATCGCCGCGGCAATGGCTGCGCTTGGTGTCAGCCATTTCGTGAATCTCGGCTTCCGCGACTCAGGCATGGTTGGCGATGCAGGCAACGACGATCCACGCTCATTCCATCAGCACAGCACGACAGATCTCGACGGCACGGTTGAGCGCCTCGTGCGCATCATTCGTGCGGTTCACCCCGATGTGCTCGCGACGTACGACGAGTTTGGCGGCTACGGCCATCCCGACCACATTGCTGCTGCGCGCGTTACCCGCCGTGCCTGGGAGGTTGCTGGCGATCCAACATGGCGCCCTGAGGCCGGATCTGCCTGGTCGCCGAAGAAACTGTATGAGGTTCGCACACCCGATTCGCAGCGCGACAAGGTGCTGCAGCTCCTCGAATCTCGCGGCATCGACTCATGGTGGAGCGAACCGAAAGATGCCACGCCTGAAGATCTCGAGAAGTGGCGTGCGTGGCGTGCGGCCATGGCGTGCCCAGATGCGTTGATCACGACACGCATCGACATCAGTACGAAACTCGCTGAAAAGCGGCGCGCCATTCAAGCCCATGCGACACAGATCAAGCACGACAGTCCGTTGCTGCTCCTGAGCGACCAAGACTTGCTTGATCTCGGCGCGATGGAACAGTATCGCCTCATTGCGCATCGGCTCGATCATGAACCTGCGCATCCTGAAAGCGATTTGTTCGCCGGATTGCGATAGACCTAACTGCTACTGGTCTCCCCAGCACGGACTGCGCGCATGCGGTTGCGCACCGTGACAACCGTGAGCGCACCAGCAAAGACGAGCGTCTCGATTAAGACGATCGCCGCACCAGAGGCAAGATTCATCGTGTAGCTCACGTAGAGCCCAGCGACAGAGGAGGCAATCCCGATCATCGCGGCGACGGTGATCATGTGCGCGAAGCGCTTTGTAAGGAGCTGTGCCGTGGCGGCCGGCGTCGTGATCATTGCAACCACCAGCACGATACCAACAGCCTGCAGGCTAACAACTACCGTCACCGCGATCAGGATCAAGAGGAGATCATCGAGGCGTCGCACGGGTAAGCCGGCCGCCCCTGCACCAAGGGGATCAAACGTGGCAAAGAGCAGCTCCTTCCACAGGAGTCGGACAACGAACAGCAAGAGTGTGACAAGGATTGAGAGGGTGATCAGGTCGGCAACACTGATACCCAGCACGTCGCCGAACAAGAAGTGGAAGAGGTCGCCGACATAGTTTGGGATCGCCGAAAAAAGGGCGACGCCAAGCGCAAACATGCCAGCAAATAGGACGCCGATCACGGCATCGGCGCGCAACCCTGAGTGTCGCGTGAGTGCACCAATTCCCAACGCGGTCGCAATGGCGGCGACCGCGCCGCCAAGGATGATCGGCAGCCCGAACAGGTAGGCGATGACGATCCCTGGGAAGGCCGAGTGGCTTACCGCATCACCGATAAAGCTCATCCCCTTCAGCACGACGAAGGCGCCAACAACGGCGCAGGCGACCCCAACCAGTGCACTCGCAATCAGTGCGCGCACAAAAAACTCATACGCCAGTGGCTGCAAGATGAGGTCGAAAGGGTTCATTCGTGGCCCTCGTGCGCACCATGCGAATGGTGCGGGTCATCGAGCAAGACAACTCCACCGCCGGCAAGTGGTACAAGGTGGCCACCGTAGGTCTTCTCAAGCACCTCGCGATCAAGCACCAACTGTGCTTTTCCGTGCACAACGATGCGACCAGCAAGCGCGACGACGTCATGGAACCGCTGCGCGGCACAGGCGAGATCGTGCGTCGTAGCAATGACCGTGCGTCCACGTGCGGCCTCATCGTCGAGCACGTTCATGATCTTCTCTTGCGTCACCGGGTCGACACCGGTCACCGGCTCGTCGAGCAGGTAGATCTCAGGGTCTGCGGCAATCGCACGCGCAAGGAAGACGCGACGTCGCTGCCCGCCCGAAAGTGCACCGACCTGCTGCTTTGAAAGGTGCCCCATCTCAACACGATCAAGCGCCATTGCAACTTGATCGCGATCTCTCTGTTGCGGCGAGCGTCCAATCCCAATCATTGGGGTGCGACCCATCATGACCACCTCGTCGACAGAGACGGGAAAACTCCAGTCGACCTGTTCTGCCTGGGGCACATAGGCAACGCGTTGAGCAAATCTTCCTACAGGACCACCAAGCACCGCAATGCTGCCAGACCACGGTTGCATCAGCCCGGCGATGCACTTCAGCAGTGTCGACTTGCCGCCTCCATTCGGTCCGAAGATTGCGGTAAGTGACCCGGCGGCAATCGCGAGATTGACATCTTGGATGGCGGCGCGGTCGCCGTAGCCGGCCGTAACGCCGTTGAGCATCACTGCAGCCGTCTTCATGGTGCGACTCCGCCGAGCGCCTGAGCAATAGCCGCACCGTTCGCACGCATCATCCCAAGGTAGCTATCTGCTGGACTGGGTCCCAATGCATCGGAGTAGAGGCTTCCCAGCACGGTTGCGCCAGTCTCAGCTGCGATCTGGTCAAGCACCTTCGATGGGAACTGCGCCTCACTAAAGATCGCGCGGACTCCTGTAGTGTTGATGAGGTCAATCAGCTCTGCGATCTGCTGCGCACTTGGATCTTGCCCCGGAGCTTCTACTGCGACGCCAACAACCTCAAGGCCGTACGCGCGCACGAAATACCCAAACGCATCGTGGAAGGTGATGATCTTGCGTGAAGCAATTGACGCAAAGCTTGTCTTGAGTGATGTGTCAAGCGACTCAATTGCCGCAATAGCTGTTGCAAGTGAAGATTCAATTGCACTGCGGGCGTCTGGGAGATCCTGCACCACTCGTGCTGCAATGCGCTTGATATAGATCAGTGCGCCTGCAGGATCAAGCCAGATATGCGGGTCAACGCCACCGGAGCCACCCTCTTGCAGGTAGACCCAGTGATCCGTCGCTTCAATCTGCTCGCCGAGGCGCAACACGTTTTTTGTTGAGATAGGTGAAGCGTCGAGGATAGATTGAACCCAGTCGTCAAGTCCGAGTCCATTCATGAGAAGAAGATCTGCGGTAGAGACAACACGAGATGTTTCTGGCGATGGCTCAAATGTGTGCACGTCGAAACCTGCCGGCACAAGCGAGATAACGCGTGCGGAGTCACCAAGTGCCATGGATGCAAGATCCGCAAACACACTCGAGGTTGCAACGACCGTATATGTGGAGGCTGACGAACTTCTGACCGGTGCACCACATCCTGCGCTGAGCAGGATGGTTGCGAGGAACCATGTGACGCCGCGACGCGTCATCGCTTAACCCTCTGACACTTCGGGCAGCGCCCGAAGAGCTCAAGCCGGTGCGACTGGATCTCAAAACCGCTTCGACGAGCCGCCTCGGCCGTCACGGAGTCGATACCGCAGTCTGCAACCTCATTGACCGAGCCACAACGCGTGCAGACCAGGTGATGATGGTGCGTTGGTTCGCAGGGGACATAGGCGTGACGACCATCCGGCAGATCGACATGCTCCATGACGCCCTGTTCGGTGAGCAGGTCAAGGAAGCGGAAGACCGTTGCGCGCCCAATCCCCAGTCGGCGTTTCGCTGCGTCCGCAACAAGATCGGCAGCGGTGAAGTGCCCGCCCCGCTTGCTGATCAGGGCAGCCAACTCGCGCCGCGGCCCAGTGAGGCGGACCCCTGCGCCGTTGAGTAGTTCGAGTAGCTGTTCGCTCATACGGAGATCCTAGCACATATGAGACTCAGTCTCATTTAGCATGATCTGCAGACCCCCCTATACTTCGTGCATGAGCATGTTGAAGAACGCCGCGCTTACCGGGCTGGTTGTGGGAGCCGTTGCCGTCGTGGTGATCTTCCTCGCCAATCCGTTCGAAGGGGGCAAGCCCAACCCGACCGGATCCTTTGCGCCAGTCGCCCCACTGCTCGAAAACCCAGATCCCGCGTTCACTGTGGGCCGTGGCATCGGCGCTATCGACGCCCCGGTTGTGCTCGAGGTGTGGGCTGACTTCCAGTGTCCGATCTGTGGACAGTGGGCCAACAACATTGAGCCACGGCTCTATGAGCGATATGTCGTCGATGGCAAGCTGCGCATCGAGCACCACCACTACGCATTCTTGGGCGAAGAATCGTTTACAGCGGCTACTGGTGCTGTTTGTGCCGAGAAGCAAGATAAGTACTGGGCATTCAGCTCGTGGGTCTATGCGAATCAGCACGGCGAGAACGAGGGCGGCTTCAGCGATGAGCGCCTCCGCATTATTGCGGCGGCAGCAGGGCTTGACCTTGCGGCATATGACGACTGCATTACCGATCCAGCGAATCGTGCTGAGGTAGAAGCAGATGCCGCTGCAGCAGCTGCACTCGGCGTCAATAGCACGCCAACGCTCAAGATCGGCGACTGGATGGAGGCAGGCCTTCCAACCATTGATGCGATCAGCGCGAAGATCGACGCCGCTCTCGGCAAGAAGTAGTTCATGCGCCGCGCGCACCGCGTCGGCATCGTTGCCTCGCTCGTTGGCGTTGCAGTCTCTTCGTATCTCCTTGCAGTACGTGTAATTGGCATCACGTTGCTCTGCGGGCCTGCACTCGGCCCGTTCGGCGGTTGCGCCAAAGTTGAAGCCTCTGTCTGGTCGAGCATCGGCCCAATCCCCGTTGCGGCGATTGGCGTTGCTGGAGCACTCGTACTTTTCGCTGCCTCACTCCTTCACGCTCGCCAAGGGGGCGAGCGTGCGCTTTTCGTTTGGCTGATGGCAGGGGTCGCTGGGAGCGTGATTGAACTCGGCCTCATCGGCGTTCAAGCATTCGTGATTGGCGCCTGGTGTGGCTGGTGTCTGATCTTTGGAACGACAGTGTTTGTCTCCACCGCGGCTGCCATTAAGGTCGCACTCACTTCAACGAAGGATCCTGCCCGCCGCTAATCCTCCTCAGGTGCGGGTTTGGCGTAATTGATAAATCATCCAAGAGTAGAAGCGCCCTACGTGCTGCACGGCGAGCGCTTACCGTGGCACCACCCTCATCGAGCAAGATGGCGAGTCGCTCAAGCAGCCCACCATCTGCCGGATCGATTCGAGCGGCGCGAGCCGACAGATCAATCGCGCGATCGAGATCACCCATCTCATACGCCGCAAGAACTGCCCGTTCCAACAGGCTCAAGAGGCCGATCTCCAGCGAGCCACGATACGTCGCGACCCACGATTCGAATGGCAGTTCCACGCCAAAGGGACCGCGGTAGCTCTCAAGGAGTTCCTCGAGCTCTTCTGTTCGCGCATTCGCCTGCGAGCGATCAAGCCGCGCGTTGAGTATCGCCGAATCAAATCGCACAAGTTCGGGGTGCAAGGAGACAACCTCTGCCTCATGCCGAACGTAGGGTGTTGGAGAGTTCGTTGCTGCCGCCTCGTCGTAGTGCGGGTCAATGGTTCGCCGCAGATGAAAGATCGCCTGGTTCAGCGAATTGAGCCCCGCCGACTCTTCTGCATCAGGCCAGAGCGCGTCGATGACCTCTTCGCGCGTTGCTGTCTGCCTCGGGCGTGTTGCGAGATAGAGGAGCAACGCCAGCGACCGAGGTCGAATTGCTGCCCCTTCAACCACGCGGCCTTCAACCTCTAGCGTGAGTGGTCCAAGATCATGGATGTGTGCGACACGACTCGTCACGTGGATCTTCAACTGTGGTGCATCAATATAGTGGCGCTGCACCTCTACCCCGGGAACGCTCTGCGGGATGCTCAGTGCCTGCGCAATCATCGCCGGTACCTGCCACTGCTCGGAGCCAAGCTCATCACGATCTGCAGGCGCAATAAGGAGTCCTTCGCTCCAGAGACACTGCAGTGCCATCTCATCGGGCCGATCACCGGCATCGCTAACCAGTCGCTCAAGTGTCGCAGCACTCTCGCCGACAACATCACGCCGAATGAAATCTTCGAGCTCTCCACGAGGGAGTGCCCCGCTTGCTTGTGCCGCCCACACTGCAACAGCGCCGCCGTTCCCAGCAGCATCGCGTCGTGCCTGCTCTAGACGATTTCCCTCGGCGGCTAGGCCACGGGACTCTGCGATTTGGCGTGTCTGGAGTGGTGAGATGCGTAGATCTAGAGCACCAATCTCCACGATTGGTCGCTTACTCTCGGCCATTGCGAGCCGGAGTGCCGCATTCCGCCTGCCGATGAGAACGACGCGGGAGGTGTCGGGATTACGTTCGACAATCCTCCGCAAAAAATCTAACCCTTCGCTCGTGGCAACAAGCGCATCAACCCCGTCAAGGACCAGATTCATGCATCCGAATGGTGACGCAAGATCTGCGCTCAGCGCAGCGGTGCACGTCTCAAGCGAGTGTCGGCGACGGATAGCTCGGCTGAGGCGCGGAAGGCGCGCCCCATCATCTTCATCGACCGCAAGCGCCAGCGCATGATGAAGGCGCGTACTCGCCCGGATCCAGCGCGTTGGCTGCGGAGACCGAGAGGCCCATGCGGCAACCGCGCTGCTCTTCCCATACCCAGAGCTCCCTGCGATAAGCGCGACGCCACCCTCAGCGATGCGGTCAAGGTGTGCCTCTAGTCGTGGACGGGCCATCTGTACGCGTTGAGTTTCAGCCATACCCCCTCCTCGCTATCGCGGCAGCGCCACGATTTGGCTGAATGGTGCTCATAGGTGCGTACTCCTCACGTACCCGCTGTGCGGTGTGCCCCCGCGTCAGGAGCGGCAGACTCTACACTCGGCGCATGACACGAAATGCTCTAGAGGTGACCGGGAATAGCCTGGATGCGGCAGGCGAGCTAGCGCTCGATCGTGCCCTGCGCCGCGCCTGGGCCCCAGTCTGTCGCGCTGACGAGCTCACCGACCGGCCGCTCCCCGTGCGCCTCTCAGGCGAGGCGCTCGTTCTCGCACGGCTCGGAAACGAGATCGCGGCCTACCCAGATCTCTGTGTCCACCGCGGCACCGCGCTCTCACTCGGCTGGATCGACCCCGGCACCGCGACCGCACCCGATGGATCTGCACCAGTGGGTGAACCGTGTCTCGTCTGCCCGTATCACGGCTGGACCTACGACCGCACGGGAACGGTGCGTCGCATCCCTGCTGTACACGGGCGCTCGATCCCACGCCGTGCACGCATTGAACGCTACGCAGCGATAGAGCACATCGGCCTGATCTGGGTCCTTCTCGAACCTGGTCCTGGCGGATGGGAGTCACCTGCACCACTCTTTCCATTGCCTCACGCGCCATGGTGGGGTGATCCAGCACTTCGAACAATCCCCATCAAGACCTATGACTGGGCCTGCAGTCCTGCGCGACGCATCGAGAACTTCATCGACTTCAGCCACTTTCCCTGGGTGCATGAGGGGGTGCTCGGCGATCGCGCCAAGCCACTCAGCCCCGAACACGTTGTTGAGAGTGATGGCGAGACAATTCGCTTCGATATCGCGCTTGAAGAGCCGCAGACGAGCGTCAAGGGTGACACGCAACCCGGCATAAAAGTTCAGCGCGATCCAACGACGTATACGGTGCACATGCCGTATTCGGTCACGCTTGATCAGCGACTGCCGAACGGCAATCGCTTCATTCTCTTTATTGCCGCCTCACCACTCTCAGCAAAGGAAACGCGCACATTCACTTGGAACGCACGCACGTATCGCATGGAGCCAGAGGCAGATGAAGAGCTTGCGAGGTTCCAAGAGCTGATTCTTGATCAAGATCAACCAATCACGCAGTCACAGCGGCCAGAGGCACTACCGGTCGATCTTTCGGAGGAGCTGCATATTGCAGGGCCAGATCAAGCGTCAATTGAATTCCGCCGCATCCTCGGAAGAATCGCAGACGCAGCCCGTTAGCGTCAAGCGTTAGATGTTGCGTAAGATGCGCGTAGCAAAAGGGATCGCACTCAGCAAGATGAGCGTCGCGAGATAGAAGAGCGTCTCTGCGCCTAACTGCGCGTAGATCACACCTCCAACGAGTGAGGCGATAGAAACGGCTAGACCGAATGAGATCGCACCGAGCAGCGCCTGCCCCGTTGCCTGGAGCTCGAGTGGCACCATGGAGCGAACAGCCATAACACTCGCCAAGAGCGTGCTGGAGAACCCAACGCCACAGAGCCCACGCGCAGTGATCAGGAGTTCTGGCGACGGGATCACTGCGTAGGCGAGGGTGCAGGCAGCCAGGCCGAGGAGCCCGAAGATGTAGAGCGTGCGCAAGCCAAGGCGCGTGACGACAACTGCGCCAGCGATGAAGAATGGAATCTCAACCGCTGCCGAGACGCTCGAGCTCAACGCGACCATCGACTCCGTGCCACCGAGATCCTGCATGCGAATCGTGCCGTAGGCATAGAAGGCGCCTGCACCGAGATTCATAAAGAGACTCAAGAGCAAGAACGGAGCGAGGCGCGGTGAACGACGGAAGGTGATGCTTGCAGTGCCGAACCGATCACGCCAGCTTCCGACAACTGCGATCTCCGCATTACCACCAGCAAGCTCGCTCCGCTGCAACTCTTGTTCTGCCGCTGCGTGGAGATTGAGGGGGGCGTTGGTGCGCAACCCAATGGTTCCGAGCAAGATGATGAGTGCACCGCCAGCGTAGAGTGGGCCGATGGCGCCAATTCCCGCCGCTGCAACGACTGCGCCCGATGCGATGCAGGCGGTGGCATAACTCCCGCTGGTGAGCGCACGCAACGGCCCCCACTGCCCGCCCGTTGCAGCAAGGCGCTCCATGCCGATGGCATCAAGGAGTGGGACGATCCCCGCGCCGGCGAATGCGCTCAGGGTCGCACCTGGAATGCCGTCAAGCGGGCCGAAGGCGAAGAGCGCTACCCCCGTAGCGCTCAGGAGGAGTGAGAGCCGAAACGCCGCAGCGCGGCCGAGTGTCGCGTCACCAAGGTGGCCCCAGATCGGTGCTGCTGTGAGGGCGATCATGGCGTTCATCGCGCTGATGAGGCCGATCGACTCAACGCCGACCCCGCGACTATGAAAGACGATTGCGGTGTAGGGGAGATAGCACGCCTGCATGAGGCCTACGCCGAGGTAGAGGTACGAGGCGCGGCGCATCCCTGCGCGGGCAAGTGAGAGGGTCATGCCCCCTAGAGTACCGACTCGCTCTCCATCGCGCTCTCTTGGGCATCTCCGCGCGTCGGCACCAACGTGACAAACCTTGTTTGGTCCTTGATGAACCAAAGCTGACCGCCGCCCGTTGGTCCGTTGCGATGCTTCGCAACACTGAAGTTGATCGTTTCTCCTTTCACGTTGACATCCTCTGATTGCTCCGTTCCCTCGCGGTAGAGGAAGATTACGACGTCGGCATCCTGCTCGATTGCACCAGACTCCCGCAGGTCTGATAGGCGCGGCACGCGCTTCTCGCGATTCTCCATCTGGCGCGACAGCTGCGAAAGGGCAATGACAGGGATCTCAAGTTCACGCGCCAGCGCCTTCAGGCCGCGAGAGATTTCGGAAACCTCTTGGACTCGGTTCCCATCGCGGCTCATTTGCCCTGGCTGCATTAACTGCAGGTAGTCGACGATGAGAAGGTCAAGGCTATGTTCCATCTTCAGTCGACGTGCCTTTGTGCGCAGCTCCATGACCGAGATGCTCGCCGTATCGTCGATGAAGATCTTCGCCTGCTCAAGTTTTGCCATCGCGTCGGCAATCTTCGGAAAGTCGAGCTCTTTTAGGTAGCCGCTGCGTAGGTTGTACGAGTCGATGTTCGTCACGCTTGAAAGGAGGCGCAAGACTAGCTGCTCCTTGCTCATTTCGAGCGAGAAGACGCCGACCGACTTCCCCTCCTTCATGGCGACGTTCTCCGCAATGTTCAGTGCAAGCGAGGTCTTACCTACCGAAGGTCGCGCAGCAAGCACGATGAAGTCCGACTTTTGGAGCCCTTGCATGATCGTGTCTATCGCATGGAGTCCGGTTCGCAGCCCCATAAGCTGGCCACGATGCTGGTGAAGGAAGTCGAGCCGATCGTAGGCCTGATGGAGCAACTTGCCGAGTGCAGTGAAGCCGCCAACCGCACGCTTCTGACTGATCGCGAAGAGTTCCGACTCGGCGCGGTCGACGGCCTCACCCGCGTCGGCTGAATCTTCGTAGCCGATTGCTGCAATCTTTCCCGCCGCACTGATGAGGCCGCGCAGCATCGACTTGCGCTCAATGATCCGTGCGTACTGCGGCGCATGCACTGCCGTCGGCGTTCGATCGCAGAGATCGGCAAGTGCCGCACGTCCGCCAATCTCCTCAATCTGGCCGCGTCGCTCCAACTCTTCGGATACTGTGAGGATATCTATCGGCTGCGCCTTAGCATGCAACGCCTGGATAGCCGCGTATACCTTGGCATTCGCCGGCTTATAGAAGTCACCCGGCCCAAGGATCGAGCCGACCTCGTCCATGGCTGTCGCATCGATTAAGAGTGCGCCAAGCACCGACTCTTCAGCTTCAGATGATTGCGGGGGAAGTGATCCTGTCATAGGGCGTATCCTCGCAAAAAGTCGGCGACGGCTCTAGGTGGATCTCCACGAAAGGGCGAGAATCTCTCCACGAAACAGACTGAATTGAAGAATTTCTGTGGATAACTCTTTGGCATGTCGCGCACAGGTGCGCGTTAGTGAACGCGGCGCAGAACTCCCACGAGCACGCCCTGCACGGTCACCGTTGGGTAGTACATCGGCGGATACGACTTATTCGCTGGCTGGAGCCGCACGCGCCCCTGCTCGCGGAAGATCTGCTTCAGCGTGACGGCATTCTCTTCAACCTGAGCGACAACGATGTCACCATCGCTCGCCACACTTCCAGGCTTAATCACCACGTAGTCGCCGTCGGCAATCTGCGCCTCGATCATAGAGTCGCCGCGGATCTTCAGGAGATAGGAGTCGGGGGTCGACATGAACTCTGGCACGGCAACGGTCTCGGCGCGCTCTTCGTACGCCTCGATGGGGCCGCCTGCAGCGATCTGGCCCACGACGACAAGGTCGCGCGCGCGCATCGGCGCTGAAACCGGCTCGATCTCGTCGATCTCGAGGAGGGCGTGTGCGCGTGAGGTGAGGCGAATGGCGCGCGAGAGCCCAGCGCCGCGCTCGATCAAACCCTCCCGCTCGAGCGTCTCCAGGTGATGGTGGACGGCAGAGGGGGCCGAGAGCCCGACGAAGTCGGCAATCTCGCGCACGGTTGGAGGGGTGCCATTCCGGCGCACCCCCTCAGCGATGGCCTGGAGGATTCGCGCCTTCCGGTTGTGCTCATGTTTCGTCATGCCCTTATTAGAACGGCTGTTCGGAATTTTGTCAACTAGCTGGCACGCATGACTACAGGTGGGAACCTGGCCAGCCCACCCACCCTGTCGCGATGCGCCAAGATGCTCGAATGCGCATTCTGCTTCGAGCACTGATCCTCGTCGCGTGTGTAGTGGTGTCGGCAGCACCGACTGCCGTTGTTGCCCGCGCCCGGCGTGTGTATCACGTGCCTGTTCTGATGTACCACCGCATTGCACGTGCACCGGCTGATGCGATATGGCCGAGCCTCTTCGTCAATCCAACGAAGTTCGCAGCGCAGATGGCGGTGCTCGACGATGCTGGTTGGGAGACGATCACCGCGGCGCAACTTGCCGCGGCAGTGGCGGCCGGGGACACGATCCCAAGAAAAACTTTCGTCATAACCTTTGACGACGGCACGGTCGACGGGTATGAGAACGCCCTCCCAATTCTCCAAGAGCACGGATTCGTTGCAACGTTCTATGTCATCACGCATAAGGTTGGTCGCGAGAAGTACTTCAGCGTAGAGCAGGTGCAAGCGCTTGCCCTTGCAGGGATGGAGATCGGCAACCACACCTCACTCCATGTATTTGACCCGCTCGCCAATCGTTCAGAGACGGACGCACTTGTCCGCGACGCACAAGCTGCAATTGAGCTGTGGACAGGTGTTCGACCAACAACGTTCGCGTATCCTTATGGGTACCAATCAGCGAATCTCATTGCGTCGGTCCGTTCTGCCGGAATTCAAATGGCCTTCACGACGCAGTGGGGGGCGCGGGAGACGACCGACTCGTCACTCTCGCTGCCGCGCGTGCGGCTCGGCCCATGGGTTACACCTGAGCGTCTAGTTGAAATCTTGGGGTACTGGCGGTAGCAAACGAATCACTTAGTCGATCAATCGCGCGCGCGTCACGGCCGTGTCCCCGTACTTCTTTCGCATGATGTCCGCCGCATTCGTAAGCGCTCGGTCACGCGCAGAGTGCGCGGCGTCAAACAGGCCAAGTTGCTCATCCGCGCCAAGGTCAGAGACGGATATGCCGATCAGGCGGTAGGCGGTCCCCTTCGCCGTCTTACGCAATAAGGCGCGCGCCGCTTCGTAGATCGGACCTGCGAGATCGCTTGGTCGCGGGAGTTTGACCTGGCAGATGACGGTCTGGAACTCGGTGTCCTTCAGCTTTAAGGTGACGGTTCGAGCGAGGAGCCCTTCACTGCGGAGCCCGTATGCAACGGTTTCAACTAGCCCGAGCAGAAGTGCTGCAAGGATGTCGGGATCAGATGCATCTTCATCGAGCGTCATCTCGCGGCCGAGCGACTTTCTCTCGCCCCCATCATCGACCGGCGTCACATCGATGCCGCGCGCAAGGTTTTTCAACGTTGGTCCGTGCTGACCAAAGCGTCGCAAAAGGTGATCGTCGTGGGCAACGGCAAGATCCCCACACGTGGTGATTTCAAGTTCATGCAGCGTTGCGCGGGCAACAGGACCGATACCTGGGATTACACCTACCTTGCGCGGGGCGAGCCAGGCTGCTTCAGTCCCGGGCGGGACGATAAGCAGCCCATCAGGCTTTGATGCATCAGAGGCGACCTTGGCGACAACCTTGCTCGTCGCTCCACCCACACTGATTGTCAGCCCAGTCTCTGCGCGCACGGCGCGTCGCAAGCCACGTCCCGCATCTTCAAGAGATCCAAGCAGTTGCTCGGTACCACCAAGGTCAAGGTACGCCTCGTCGACACTCACCTGCTCAATGACTGGTGACCATGCGCTGAGCACCTCCATGACCTCGCGCGAAACTTCCGCATAACGATCGTGCCGTGGTTCGACGAGAATGAGCTGCGGGCAGCGTGTTAGCGCGCTGCGCGTTGATGTTGCTGCGCGCACACCGAATGCACGTGCCTCATAGGATGCGGCGCAGATGACGCCACGCTGGCCCTCGCTATACCCGACGGCAATCGGTTTGCCGGCGAGCGCAGGGTTGTCGCGCACCTCAACCGATGCGAAGAAGGCATCAAGGTCTACGTGCAGGATGCGACGACCAAGAACCCCGCTGACAGGAGGCGTAGCTAGACCTTTGGTTCAATGACGACGGTCACCTCGGAGACGAGATGCGGCGCAACCTTCACCTGCAACTTGTACGAGCCGAGCTGCTTCAGAGGCTCGTCGAGCAACACCTGGTGCTTATCGATATCGAGGCCGCGTCGGGCAAGTGCTTCGGCGATCTCCTTGGTCGTTACCGAACCGAAGAGCTTCCCGCCCTCGCCGACCTTTACCCCCATGGTGAGGATGGTGGCGCTGATCTTCTGGGCGAATGCCTCGCTCTCGCTGCGGGCTCGTTCGCCCTTTTGCACGCGGGCGGCAATGGCGTCCCCGATCTTCTTGGCGCTCCCATCGCTGGCGGGGAGGGCGAGGCCGTTGGCGATGAGGTAGTTCTTGGCATACCCCCCAGCAACCTCTTTGACGTCGCCGGGCTTGCCGAGCTTCGGGACAACTGCGGTGAGGATGACCTTCATGGCGCTGCTCCTTTCATGGTGGGTGGCCGGCTGGCAGGTGGTCATTCTCGCATAAAACACCTCTTGACACCGAACGGATGTTCTATGACACTAGCCATGCAGAACAGATGTTCTATCAGCAGGAGCCCCACACGGGAGGAGTATTGAGATGGCAATGCAACCGATCGTTCCAGTCCAGGCGGCAGTCACGGCGCACTGGCGTACGGGTGCCCCACAGGCGATCTCCTTCGCTGGGGTCACCCGCAAGGTCACCCGCGTGCTCGCCCTCCGCCGCGAGCAGGGCGTCTTTTCTGCCGCCACTGGGCCACGAACCCTCTGGGAGCTTGAGACCGAGGATGCCGCGCTCGTGCTGAGCTTTGCCAAGCGGACAAGAACCTGGCGCATCGAGGCGTTCGACGATGCATGGGCGACGCTGCCATTTGCGTCAACGGTTGCGGTGCCAGGAGGCGTGCTCAGCCACGCCTAACACCCGCGGCTCGGCCGCACCGCTACGATCGGCAGATGGAGAAACCTGCCGACCAGTCACTTGCCAGCTACCTTGCGTCCCTTGCGGCGCCAACCCCCGCGCCGGGCGGCGGGTCGGCCGCCGCAGTTGCCACTGGCATGGCTGCCGCACTCGTCGAGATGGTTGCCGGCCTCTCTCTTTCCAAGCAACCCGATGGGGGCGATGCCGCGCTACAGCAGGGAGCGCGCGATCGTGCTGCAGCAGCGCGCATGACACTCCTCCAGTACGCCGACGACGATGCGGCTGCATATTCCGGATTCATTGAAGCGCTCCGCCTACCAAAGAACACGAACGAAGAGCGCGAGGCTCGCACTGTTGCGATTTCTGCCGCTGCAGTGCGCGCAGCGGAAGTCCCCCTGCAAACACTCCAAGTTGCAACTGCCATTGCGAACGATGCAGCCGCGCTAACAGACCGGTCGCTCGCAAGTGCCGCAAGTGATCTTGAGGTTGCGCGTCGCTTTGCGCGTGCCGCTGGACGGAGTGCCGCTGAGAACGTTGAGGCAAATCTTCCCTATATCGAAGAGTCTGAAACACGCGCACAACTGGCACAACGTACCATTGCTGCGCTCGCCGATCTCGATCGCGCCGCACCGCCATCTGCATGAGGCACCACGCGTGAGTCGGTCGCTTGCGGCGAAGCCGCGCCTAGCTCCGCTTGCTGAAGAGGCGGCAGCGCTGGTGGCGCGAGCAACCGTCGCACGAAATGGACGAGCGCCAGTACTCGCGGCGGTCATCGCCACGCGTCAGCCAGACGCACAGATCTATACTGAGCGCCTTTTCAAGCAGGCTGCGGCGGCAGGGCTTGCGACCAAGACGATCAACCTTGCAAGTGATGCAACAGCAGATGACATCTCTCGCGCAATTGCCGAGCTAGCTGAGAACCGTGACGTTGCCGGCATCATCCTGCAGTCGCCACTCCCCGACGGCGTTGATCGAGCGACGGTTGCCAAACACATCACCGTGCACAAAGATGTCGACGGGTTAACGGCGGAGAGCGCAGCGCTGCTCGACGCCGGTACGCTCGACGGCACGTTGCTGCCCGCTACCGCTGCAGCGGTGATGGAGCTTCTCCGCATGTACGAGATTCCTCTTGCCGGTCGTAGGGCGGTCGTTGTCGGCCGGAGCGCCGTTGTCGGTCGTCCAGTTGCACAGCTCCTTCGCCTCGCAGGCGCTCAGGTAGAGGTCGTTCACTCACGGACGACAGACATGGGCGCCGTGACGCGCACGGCAGAGATCCTTGTCGTCGCGGCCGGGGTTGAAGGGCTCGTGCGCGGCGAGCATGTGGCGCGCGGAGCGGTGGTTGTCGACGTCGGCATTCATCTTCGGGGCGAAAGCATCGTCGGCGATGTCGATGCGGCAAGTGTCGATGCTGTACTGGGCCCAGACGGCTGGTTGAGCCCTGTCCCAGGAGGCGTAGGCCCCATGACGAATGCGATGCTTATCCTGCAAGCCGCGCGGGCGGCGGCACGTCAGGCGGGGGCGTAGACTCGCCCCATGGGATTTCCGTCTGACCTTGAGATTGCGCGCAGCGTCAACCCGAGACCAATCGGCGAGATTGCCAGCGCACTCGGCTTCCACGATCACGAGGTAGAGCCGTACGGACGGACCAAGGCGAAGATCAGCATAGAGGCGATTGAGCGACTCGAGAAGCGCGGCAGCCGCGGCAAGTATGTCGTCGTTACCGCAATCACCCCCACGCCGCTCGGCGAAGGGAAGACCACCACAACGATCGGCCTCGCTCAAGGCTTGAATGTGATTGGACATAAGGCCACGGTTGCAATCCGCCAGCCCTCACTCGGCCCGGTGTTCGGCATTAAAGGCGGCGCGGCGGGAGGGGGCTACAGCCAGGTGATTCCAATGGAAGAGTTCAACCTCCACCTGACGGGCGACGTCCACGCGATCGGCGCGGCGCACAACCTCGCTGCGGCATTCCTCGACAACCACCTACACCATGGCAACGCGCTCGGCATTGATGTGCGCAGCATCACTTGGCCGCGCGTTGTCGACATCAGCGATCGAGCAATCAGAAAAACGATCATCGGCCTTGGCGGGCGCGAAAACGGCATCGTGCGCGAGTCAGAGACGGTGATTACGGTTGCAAGCGAGGTCATGGCGGTGCTTGCCCTCGCCTCAAACCTGGCCGACCTGCGTGCCCGACTCGGCCGTATCGTGGTCGCTGAGAAGACCGATGGCACCCCCGTTACCACCGAAGATCTCAAGGTTGCAGG
>JBJSXZ010000151.1:0-3071 GCA_046086645.1 Candidatus Limnocylindrus sp. | reverse complement strand
CCAATGAAGTACTCAACGCCAAAAGGAGTTTGTCAATCTGCGTTGCGCTAAGAACGGCGGGCAGCCTCCGCCGTGCACGCGGAAGGTCAATCTCATCGCTAATAGATCGAGTGACGACACCCTCTGCCTCCGCAAAGCGGTAGAAGACACGTAACGCCGCGGCACGACGACGGCGAGTCGCGAGCGCCACATTGGGAGCTGCAATCCATTGCTGCACAACACCTGCATCGTCGCGCCACGAACTTTGGTTTGGGAGAGAAGCCGCAAACGACTGGTAGTCGCTCCGATACGCCTCGAGCGTCCGTGGTGCGAGGTTACGCTCAACAGAGAGGTAGAGGATGCAGGCGTCGATCAGTCGTTCAAGGTCTGTTCTGGCGGCAGGGGTAGCTGTCGCCTTTGACATCACGCCTCGCGCTTCGCAGCAGCAAGCAGCTCCTCGGCGGCCGCGGTGGCACCGCTCCCCGCTCCATCGCCGGCGAGCATTGCTGCGAGCTCTTCAACGCGTTCCGCTGGGCTGAGCGTCCGAACCGAGGTGACCGTGCGCCCATCTGCGTCACCCTTCGCGACATGCAGGTGGGTATCAGCATGAGCGGCGACTTGTGCAAGGTGCGTCACGCAGAGCACCTGATGCTGCCGGGAGATCCGTCGAAGGCTGCGTCCAAGCGCCTCGCCCGCGCGGCCGCCAAGGCCCGCATCAATCTCATCAAAGATCAGCGTGCGCGGCTCGCTTGCATCACTGAGCGCCTCCTCGAGCGCGAGTGAGAGGCGACTGAGTTCGCCACCAGACGCAATTTTCGCAATGGGACCAGCAGGCTCACCAGGGTTTGGAGCGAAAACGTATGAAACCTCATCGCCACCAGAGCGGTCGACAAAACAGCGGGCACCTTCAACGAGAGGGTCGCCGTCTGCTCCGCTCCGCGCCTGTACAAGTACAACGAAGCTTGACGGCAGGTCAAGGGCCTCCAGTGCACGGTTCACTGCATCGGCAAGTGAAGCAGCGCCCATGCGCCGGCGTTCCCGCAAGGCAAGCGCGGCGACCGCAATCTCGCTGTTCAGTTGCGCACGTCCTCGCTCTATCTCTACCCTCCGGGCGTCTGCCCCTTCGAGTCGTGCAACCTCAGCCACCGCAGCCTCAAGCGCACGTCCGAGCCCAGCCTCATCGGTCTTAAATCGTCGCTGCAGCGAAAGGAGGAGACCGAGCCGCTCCTCCAGTTCTGGAACGCTCCTGCCGCTAACTTCGCCAGGTGCTCGCCGCGCAAGGTCCCGCGCAATATCGTCAATCTCAATCGAGAGCGCAGCGAGGCGTTCACCCAGCGCAGCCGCAGAGTCGTCAAGGCGTACAAGATCACGGGAGGCCCGGTCAATTTTGACTGAAATCGAACGAAGCGATTCGGACTCGCCATCAAAGAGCGCGGTGATCTCTCCATAGAGTGCGTCGATGCGGTCGCCATTCGTGGCGCGGCGAAGTTCTTCTTTGAGCTTCACCTCTTCACCCTGCTCGACTGCCGCGGACTCAAGATCTGCGCGCTCGGCCCGAGCAATTGCAAGCAGTGCATCTCGTCGCGTATCATCTCCGCCAAGCTCGGCGTATTCTGCCTCAAGCTGGCTGCGACGATTGATTAACTCGGCAACCTCTTCGCGAATCGCCGATGCCTGAGACCAGCGGTCAAGGAGGTCGCGTTGCCGAACTGGGTCACCGAGGCGCTGCTGATCGTGCTGCCCGTGAATTTCAATGCGAGATCCAATCTCTTGCGCAAGGCGCGCGATGGTTACGAGCTCGTCGTTCAAGCGCGCAACCGAGCGGCCCTCCGCGTACACCTCGCGAACAACGATCTTGTCGCCACTAGCATCAGCCATGAGGAGGTCGATATGGAGGCGCTCAGATCCAGCGCGAATCGCACCCGTATCAGCTCGTGAGCCACGAGCGAGCGCGAACGCGTCTACAAGCAGGCTCTTCCCTGCCCCAGTTTCTCCAGTCAGAACGGTAAGACCTGGGCCAAGTTCTACGCGAAGGGAGTCAATGATGGCGAGACCGGAAACGCCAAGCTCGCGAACAAGTGAGCCGCTCTGATTGTTCACCGCGGCAGGAGTTCAACCTTCTGGCGAACAAGGTCCCAGAACGGCGCAAGGCCAGGTAGTTCAATGAATTGGATCGGCTCTTGAGATTCGGTGACAGTAACCCGATCGCCCACGCCGATCACCTGATCGACCCACCCGTCAACGGATACCACTGCATCGTCACCTTGCACGAGCGTGCATGTCACACCCTGAGACGGGGCGACCACAACTGAGCGCAGGGTTGCCAGATATGCAGCGATCGGCGTCACGATTATGTTCCTACTTGACGGATCCAAGACTGGACCACCTGCGGAAAACGAGTAGCCGGTCGAGCCGGTTGGCGAGGAGAGAACGACGCCGTCGGCAATGTACGTCGCGAGATGACTCTCGCCAACTGCTACGTCGAGGCGAAGGACACGCGGAAGTCGGCCGCGCGCGATAACTACATCATTGAGCGCGCTCAGTTCCTCGCGTCCGCCACCGAGGCGTTCAATCACCGCGCGGAGGGCCATTCGTGGTTGCCGCTTCCATGCACCTACAACGAGTGCACTAAGTGTCTGGTCAAGTTGGAATGCTTCCGCGCGAGCGAGGAAGCCCACCTTGCCGAGGTTGATGCCGAGGAGCGGTATGTCACTGCCTGCAACCGCAGCAGCGGCGCGGAGGAACGTTCCATCGCCCCCCATCGAGATCAAAAGATCGGTTCCCGGCAGCTCGGACTTTATGGATGCCTGGTCCTCGGCAGGCAGGCCCCACGACTCAACGCCGTGCGTGGCGCACCAACCAGCGGCCTCATCCCATGTTTCCTGGGCGAGGTCGTTCGTTGGGTTATAGACAAAGCCGAACCGTGGCATGGATCTATCATCGCACACGGAGTGGGCTCGTTCAGTATCCTCCCGCCCGAACCTAGGCGCGGTGCGCCGCCCATGCGGCGAGAATTTGGCGCTCAATTCCCTCCTCGTCAAGGCCGATGAGCGCCCGCAGGTCGTTGACGCTCCCGTGATCCACAAATGTTC